>JACDGI010000503.1:5113-6217 GCA_013821665.1 Anaerolineae bacterium | reverse complement strand
GTATCAGGTTCCGGTGTGGCAAAGTAAACTTCAGCGGGTGGGCTGCTGGCATAGCTGACGACGAGCGGACGTGAGCCTTTGCCACTGCTAGCGCTGAACTGCGTGTAATAGGCATCGTCCCAACTGTCGGAGATGTAGACATCATTTTTGACGAGATCTTTCCAGTAGTCGAGATAGGTGTAATCGGTATCCGTACCAAACTGCTTGATAGTCGCCAATAAGAAGGCTAAGCCGGGGGAGGAACTGGCCGGATTTTCGACCGCCAGCAGACTCTTGTATTCGGGTTTGGTGAGGTCGGTAAGTGAGGTCGGCAAAACCAGTTTCTTGTCAGCAAAGTAGGCTACGTCATAGTTTAAGCAAACATCACCATAATCTACTGGTGTGACACGATTTTTGGGATCAAGCTTAAACTCGTCGGGAATATCCTTGGCGGCTAGTGAAACATACGGTTCGAAAATGTCGGCATCCAGCGCGCGTCCGAGGAAGGTGTTATCCACACCAAACATGACATCACCAAGTGGATTAGCTTTGCTGAGAATGGATTGGTTGACCATCGCACCGGCATCGCCATTTTTGAGAATGTTGACGGTGATTCCACTTTCCTTTTGGAAGGCATCTAAGACGGCTTCGCTAACGGCGAAAGAGTCATGAGTTACAAGGGTCAGCGTGGTTTTCTCCTGCGCGACAGCAGGTAACAGCGCTGACAACAATAGTACGAGCAGAATGAGAACAGCAGCAAAACGTTTCATACTTAAATCTCCCTTTCATAAATGAAACGACACTTGAATGGGAGCCTGAAATAAAAACCACCCGCTACAGAGTTTGTAGGGGTGGTTGACTGAAAAGGTCTATCAGGCACTCCCTACGCCGGTATGACCCGGATCAGGTTAAGGGTCGGTGCGGCTATACGCACCCTCTCAGCCCACTTGCGCGGACTCCCCTGTACACAGTATTCAATTGAATAGAAGGATAACACAAAGACAAACTGATTTCTATAACCTCTTTTAAGACCGCTGTAAAAATTCGTCCAAATAGTCACTGAAATGACCGGCGTTGCAAGCATCAACATAGCGCATGAGTTCAGCGCCAGCAACAGGATATAAG
>JACDGI010000503.1:0-5103 GCA_013821665.1 Anaerolineae bacterium | reverse complement strand
ATATAAGGGATAGCAACTGGTGGGCCAAGCGCCTTTTGGAGCAAGTGCGATGTAATCCGCACCGGGTGCCGGAATAAGAAGCGAGTCGAGGCTGCGCTCGGATTGGGTCACAAGTTGCTCAACCGTGAAAAACACTTTATCAGCGAGGTAGACCAGTTCCATATCGACACCGACATTATTATTGACGCGAACATTGCCGAAGCTATCCCCTTCCAAGCCGTGAATGACAGCTAGATCACAGTGCAGGGCGGGAAAGGCAACAAGTTCTTCGCCAGTATAAGGATCAGTGATGACCTTTACATCGGGGCGGAGTCGAGGCAAATCTGTGCCGATCCAAGCATGAGATGGGGTAAAGCCAACGCCCGAAATGCCCGCACGAATACCTAAAGCGAGGCTGGCTTCTGTCTCCTCGACAATTTTGATGATGCCTTTTTGGGCAGCTTCGGTAAACATAGGCGCAAAGCCAAAGGATTCCAAACCGAAGTAGCAAGAACGAATGGTACTGACACAACCTGCCCCAACCAACAAATCCGATTCATATCCGGCAGTGAAACAGAGAAGTGTAAGATTGCGAGGACACGGATTGCGGCGCAGTAAGGCACGGACAAAAGCAGTCGGACGACGATAAATCGTCATGCCACCCAGCGCAATGGTCATTCCATCTCGTACGAGTTCAGCGGCTTTGGATAAGGAGATTTGTTGGTGCATAGATAATTTGAAATAGTTCCATTTTAGGATTTTAGAAGCGTTTCTCGAACTCTTTTGGGAAGCCCTTTTACCACCTGATCATAGGCGTGATCGACCATTTCCAAGATTTCGTCGTCGGAAATCGTGCCATCAAAGAGAATCGTATTCCAATGACGTTTGTTCATGTGATAACCGGGCGTTACTGCCTTATAGGTCTGGCGTAGAATATCGGCCCAATCCGGATCACATTTGAAGTTGGCGCGCTGTGGTGAGGCATTCATGGGGACAAGGGCGAAGATCTTGTTCTTGACACGTAGAGCCAGAGTCTCATTATCAAAGGGAAAATCCTGCGTGGCAGAAGGTTTGGCGAGCGCGTGATTTTTCAGCGTTTCAACATCCATGAAGTATCCTCGATTGGCTTCAATTCAAACTTCAATAATATGACCTTCGGCAGCGCGCAGCAACCGATCCCACAATGCAAGGCTAAGACCAGTTTGTCCAAAGCCATGAACCATAATGACATCTACACTCGCTTGGTCGAGCAAACGCATGGCGCTGAAGAGATTATGACCAACTTCTGATGCATTTGAACCCAAATTGACTATCTCAACTGGTAAATCAGCAACGCTAGACTGTTCATGATCCGGCAATAACAGACCGACTTTACGCCCCTGCTCGATTTGCTGGAGAGCATAGGTTCGCATGGCAGGAAGAAGTGCCGATTGAATGCCATTAAACAAGAGCAATTCGGCACGCGGTGAATAGTGTTTTAGCAGCATACCGGGAGCTTCAATGCCTTCATCATCCGCGCGAAGATGTTTAGTCACAACTTCTACATCCGGGATTATTGTACGCAAGATTTCAAGGGTGATGCCACCGGGACGGAGAATAGTAGGCTGCTCTTTAGTCAAGTCGAGGATTGTGGACTCAACCCCGATTACTGCCGCACCACCATCGAGGATAAGATCAATACGACCATCAAGATCTTCTAGGACGTGGGCTGCTGTCGTAGCGCTGGGACGCGCAAAGCGATTGGCGCTGGGTGCGGCAACGGGTAAATTAGCCGCTTGAAGCAAGGCAATCGCTACCGGATGGGAAGGCATACGGACGGCGACCGTAGACATGCCAGCAGAGACATTGGCTGGCACATTTGAACTGCGCTGCAAAACAAAGGTCAGCGGCCCCGGCCAAAAGTGACGTGCGAGATCATAAGCCAAATCAGGGATATTAATGGCTACAGTTGGTAATTGGGCAAGGTCATACAAATGGACGATGATCGGATCAGAGGCGGGGCGACCTTTGGCTGCGAAAATGCTATCAACCGCTTTCGTATCCAAGGCATTTGCGCCGAGACCGTAAACCGTTTCAGTAGGAAAGGCAACGAGGCCGCCAGCAGCTAAAATCTTGGCAGCTTCTTGAATTAATGCGGGTTCGGGTGCAGTGGGATTGACTTGCAAAACACGAGTCTTGAGAGCAGACATTTATACTTTTCTCAATCGCTGCGAGCAGCAGCCAACCGATATGCCAAATCGGAAATATTAGAGGCATTTTCGCAACGTGAGCGCCAATCAACGGGGATGGCCTCCAAACCGAGTTTCGCACCCATGATACCACCAGCAATACAGGCTATTGAATCACTATCACCATTAGTGTTAGCGGCACGGCGCATACAGGCGACATAGTCATCGGGGTAGCGGAGGACGCAGTACAAGGCAAGCGCAACCGCTTCCTCGCCCACCCAACCCTGCCCGATGTGATCTAGCGCGAGATCCTCATTCGTCCAACCGAGAACATGTCCAACACGCAGAATGGCGAGGTCAAATTCGTCGGAGATGCCGGTCGTAAATTCATAGAGATGCGGCATGTAGTTGGCAGGTGGGGCATTATCTAAGGCGAGTTTGACAAGATAAGCAGCCGCAACCGTAGCAGCGATGGCGGTTGGGTGGCGATGGGTAATCAGACTGCTGGCGATGGCGACTTCACGCAAGCTGACTTCATTGTTTTGATAGATGTAGCCAAGCGCTGCAACCCGCATGGCAGAACCACAACCTTTTGATTCAGGAATGCCAGCTTCCCGCCACGAAATCCCCGATTGGAAGCGCTCAACGCCCTTAATACAGGTTGTACCGGGGGCGCGGTTGTTATCGGGGCTATCCAGCCATTCAATAAAGCGATTACCAATGGCTTGCATGAGGTTGTTAATGGGTGCATTCATGCCCGCGTCAAGCAAGCCTTCGGCAAGAGCCAGTGTCATCTGTGTATCATCGGAATAGAGGGCTGGATTGGGTGGCTGCTGAATACCATCCGATCCATATTTTTGGCGAGTGGTTTCACGACTTAAAAACTCAACTGGATAACCGAGCGTATCACCCAATGCTAGACCGAATAAGATTGATTCAATTGGCTGAACCGTTCTGTTCATTCATGACCCATTCACATGTTCATTTACAGAAACGGTTATAATCATAACAGAATGAGATTGCAATGGAGTAGTCACGATGAAAGTTCCGCAACGTATTTGGGAGCGAGTCAAACCGCTTTCAATCAGCTTCGTTATTGTACTCGTTTTTATCGGTGGATTCGTTTTGGGCAGCCAGCGAAATCCGCTACTGGCTCAGGGTGATACAGCGGCACCTGCCGCTTCGGCCAAGGACTTTGAACCTTTCTGGCAAGTGTATAACATGATTCAGAGCACTTATCTCGACCGTGATAAGGTCAGCGACACCAAACTGGTTGATGGCGCGATTAAGGGCATGGTTGACACATTAGGCGACCAGTTCAGCGGTTATATGGATGCCGAAACCTATCCGCTATTTAACAGTGATCTTTCGGGCGAGGTTGAGGGTATCGGTGCCGTTGTACAGACCGACGACACAACCAAAGAAATCAGCATCGCTCAAGTGCTAGACGGCTCTCCCGCAGAGGCTGCTGGACTCAAAAGCGGTGATATTTTCTTGAAGGTCGAAGATGCTGATGTGACGAAGTCCACCCAATTTGATCTGGTGCGGTTGGTACGTGGTAAAGAAGGCTCAATCGTGAACCTCACCATGCAACGTGGAGATAAAACGTTAGACTTCAAAATTACACGCGCCAAAATTACAACACCTGTGGTTGATTCGAAAATGTTGGACAACGGTATTGGCTACATCAAGCTGCGCAGCTTTGATGTGAATGCTTACCAAGAAGTCAGTTCAGCGATTGATAAGCTGGGTGGCAAGAATATGAAGGGGTTAATACTGGATTTGCGCGGTAATCCCGGCGGATTGTTAACCACAGCGATTGATATTGCCAGTTTATTCCTGAAAGATGGAACGGTACTGATTGAAGACTTCGGGAACGGCAACAAGCAAACCTATACAACGAATGGCAAGTACATCGGCTATGATGTGCCGCTAACAATATTAGTGGATGAGAATAGCGCTAGCGCCTCGGAACTGGTATCCGGTGCGATGCAAGATACTGGACGCGCCAAGTTAGTTGGTGTCAAGACATTTGGTAAAGGCACTGTTCAGACGTGGCAGCAGTTGGTAAATGGCGGTGGCATCCGGCTAACTATTGCACGCTGGTTGACACCACTCGGACATTGGATTCACGGAAACGGGATTACACCCGATGTAGTGGTGGAATGGCCGCAGGAAAACCGTGACCAGAATAATGATCCGCAGTTGAAAGCGGCTATTGAGTCGCTGACAACGAGCAGTCCTGTCGCCAGTCCTACTCCAAAAGCCAGTTAGCGAGAAAGCCATCGCCTGACCTACGATGCTCACACCTAGACTTTGCAAGGTGTGAGCATCGTGCTATACTGCGGCGGCTTTAAATAATTTACTCAGGAGATTCTGCCATGCAGGTGGCTTTACAAATTGCTTCAATTATCATCTCGGTTGTGTTGATCATTTTGATCATGCTTCAGGTTAAGGGTGGCGCGTTGGGAAACCTGCTGGGTGGCGATGCAGGTGGTGGAATTTCGCGGACACGCCGTGGCCTCGAAAAGACTCTTTTCCAAATCACCATCGGTCTGTCAATCGCATTTTTGGCGATCTCGATCCTCTCGGTGGTCGCATTTCAGGGTTAACCGACTCTGACTCAGTCAAGCCGACTTGATATGAATGCTATTCATAAGGTGTTTTGTGCGACTGCAAAACACCTTTTTGCGTTAAACGTGTGAGGCTGATATGCTGCGAGGTTTCCGCTGGCAAGTTCTTGTTTTGGTAATGGCACTTATTCTATTTGGTATCAGCCTCGCAAGCCGCATGGGTGACAATAATAATCCACAGACGACTGTACCGACTGCTACCCTAAGCGCTACGGCAACCAATCCACCAACAGTAGCCCCAACTGATGCACCTGTTGTACTTACACCTAACAATAATGGCATCAACGCGGCTGCGAATATTCCGACTTATAAAGAAGCGCTCA
>JACDGI010000502.1 GCA_013821665.1 Anaerolineae bacterium | reverse complement strand
GAGCAGGGGTTTGCCATAGGTATATAGCAGCAGCGAATTGGGATAATAGGTTGTCGGGCTGTAATAGGGCTGATTGTCGAAAATGATGCGGCTGTAGGCTTCATCCGACATGAGATAAATAGTGCGCTTATTACGGGCGCTGGCTGCGGTCAGAATGTCGGCTAAGGCTTTGAGATCATCAGGCGGATAGATGACACCGGTGGGGTTATTGGGCGAGTTGATGATGATGGCGCGGGTGCGCGGCGTGATGGCTTTGGCGATAGCATCCAAGTCGAGGCCGAGGGTAGTCGGGTTGACCTTTACACGCACCGGAACCGCTCCGTAAGAGACGATCAGGGCTTCATAAAAGAACCACGGCGGACTAATAAAAATAACCTCATCACCGGGGTCGGTAATGGTGCTGAGAGTCACGCTGAGGGCGGCAAAAGCACCGTTGGTCATAAAAATATCTTCGGCTTCAAAGGTCACGCCGCGCCACGATTTTAAAGACTCAACGACGGTGGCTTGCGACGCGGCCTCATTCATTTTGTAAGCAAACCAATCTTTATTTTGGGGGACGATGCTCTGTTGAAGGGCGCTGACAAATCCCGGTAGCGGCATGTCATGAGGATTGCCGATGGCGAAGTTGGACACGCCCGGTTCGTCACCACGACGGGCGAAAGTCGAAGCCGTCAGAAATTCAAAGACGGTTTGGGTCGCTTGTTGAATGCGGGCTGTTCGCTGCGAAATTGGATTGGACATAGAAGATGCTCCTTGCTGCTTGATGAATTGAGTCCAGTATACGAGTGGTCTTGGATGTGGGCGAAAGTGTTACAGAACGATGTGGGTGTATTTGGGTTGACCTCATGCGATACAAGCATAAAGGTTATTACAATTTGTTTATAAATTCGGAGGCTTAAGCCTTAAACTGTCAAAGGTGCTGGAAGATATTATTGAGATGCGCAATGCAGTCGTTACATAGACGCGCCTCCGTCTATGTAGGTTCCAAACATTTCGATCATCACCTATCTTATTGACGATGCCAAATGGATTTGACGTGTGTAGTCAACGGAGTTCGAGCGAGCAGTATGTTGGGATTGAATACGCTAACCGACAATATTAAACGCAAGACCATTTCTATTTTGCATGGGTATTACGCAAACTTTTTGATTAAAGTGATGCTCTCGCTGATCTAACGGCTGCCCGAATCAGTATTGAACGCTATAAAATCACATAGGTGTTTTCATCGGCATACAAGACGCGCACAGGTGTACCAGACTCAGGCAAGGGTTTGCTTCTTAAATCATCACGGCGTTTGATCTGTATGCCCCTCAAAATCTGCCTGTCATTCCAAAATTCATAGCATACTTCAATGTAATATCCTCCTCGCGACTGCCATAGGCCACCGGCTTTGCTTACATTGCTTATCTTGCCATCAATGATTAGTGACTTTTCTTTCAAACGTGCGTATTTCGGACGTGCTTGTAGAAATGCCTGTATGCTACGACAGGCAGAATAAACAAAATATCCAAAGAAGATCAAAATAAAGCCAAATGCACACACGTCTGTTAAGGTGGATGAAAAACCAATGATTTCGTAAGACGAGTCGGGATCATAGCGTAAGTATTCAACCTGAATGGAATCGCCCACTTTGCGACAAGGCCTGTTCTTACCAGTGATCGTTCTGCCAGTAAACTGACGCAGGTTTCCTGCTTTATCCTTTCCCTCAAACATATACTCATACCAATCCTGCGATGCTTGACAGGGTCGCATGACAATGCCGAATGTATGTTCACCATTCCGCCAGTAATTCAAATCGATGAATAGAACTGCAAATATTATGAATAGAAAGACACTGGAGACGATTAACATAAAAAGAGCTCCCCCGAGAATCCCATGCTGTTCACCATGAACGGTGATGAACTTGAGATTTTGTTTATCAACAAAGTCAAAGTCTCTATAGTCGGGGTCGAGCAGGAAATAGTCGTTCATGATTGTGCCTTAAGGGTGATCCTTGAGCATCATAAGTCTAGTGCGAGGGGATTTGATCCTCACAAATTGGGGTTGTCTAATGGTTCCAAGTCAGTGTCACATTTTTGAAGGGGATGAGCGCTAGGACAACTGCGTGTTCGTAGTAGCGCTGGCGGTCGATGAGGTCGGCGGTGAGCAGGCCGACCGCGCCGTTGGTTTGTTTGGAGTTGGAGCGTCCGAAAACCTGATCGTCTGCGATGCCAAGTTCTATGCCAGAGCGGACAAGTGTGGCAACTTCCTGCGGCAGCATAAATGCGCCTGTGCGCGCTTTGCTAATAACTTCAGAACTCATCACAACGACCCATGCAAATGTCCAGAGCTCTCCATGTTTTTCTTCACAACCGCCTTCGATGCCGACCCAATAATCCGAGGCGGGATGAGCAGCGCGGGCGTTGGAGGCGCGATTGAGCGCACCTTGCAGCGTTTCCTCATCGGTCATGGGTTGGTCGCTGACGCCGGATGGCACGCTGATGCCTTCGACAGTGACGGTTTCTGCCGGAAACATCTGGCTGAAACCGTGTTTAGCGGATTGAACTTTTACGGGATTGGTGGAGGCGATAGTCAGGTGCATGAGTTGTTTGCTGGTTGAAGGTTAAGTGTTGGCTATGTGAACTTTCGTCCAACTCTAGCGTCCTAAACAGTATATGCCAAGAGTATGATGTTTACTTGGTGAGCAAGGTCATCTGTTTTACGCCACAATCAAATGGCTTCTGTGGCGGTCTATTAGGTAGGACTGCAATAAGTAGTGGAGGGTGAATTTGGGCGCAACGACCCCGTAGTAACAAGGATGGGCTTTAAAACTGTGAAAATGTGTATCTACCATTTAGCGTGGTGCTGCCTAAGACTATAGTAACACCACACTAAACGGTGGAGAGATTATGAGTAGGACAATGCGACCTATAAGAGGTTGGGGGTGAGGATTTGCCTAAACTGCTTGTGGAATGGTGAAAAAGAAGGTCGTTCCCTCGCCCATCTTCGACTCAACCCAGATGTGCCCGCCGTGATGTTCAACCACTTTCTTGCAGACCGCTAAGCCGATGCCCGTACCCGGATATTCATTGCGTGCGTGTAACCGCTGGAAAATCACAAAAATGCGCTCAAGGTCTTTAGCATCAATACCGATACCGTTATCCTGAACCGAGAAAAGCCATTCCTTATCTTTAAGCGTGGCACCAATATGGATTTGGGGCTTATTATCCTTCTGATATTTCATGGCATTGCTGATGAGGTTCTGAAAAAGCTGTGTCATCATGGCTTCATTGGCTTTAATTTTCGGCAGCGCATCATGGGTGATAGTTGTACCCGTTTCAGCAATCGCCACACTCAAGAGTTTTTCAACCTCGTCCACCACTTTTTGACTATCAACCTGTGTGAAATTCTGAATTTGGGTTTCGACCCGCGAATAGGCCAGCAGACCCTCAATCAGATTTTTCATACGCTTGGCACCATCAACAGCAAATTCGATAAATTCACGGGCATCCTTGTCCAATTGGCTGACATAGCGGGTTTCAATGAGTTGAAGATAACTGACGATCATGCGCAGGGGTTCTTGTAAATCGTGCGAGGCGACATACGCAAATTGGCGTAATTCATCGTTCGAGCGCCTTAAGGCTTCGGTACGGGCTTGCACCGTGCGCTCCAAATCTTGTGCGTACAACTGCTGCTCTTCCAATATGCGGAAGTTCTCAAGCAGCATGGCCGTTTGTTGGGCAAATATGGTCAATAAGTTCAGGTCATCATCCACAAAAAGTGAGCCGAATTCTAAGAATACCAGCAGTAACCCTATCGCTCCTTCGCTAGTGGCAAAGGGGACAAAAAATAACATTTCGGCTTTGAGAGTCTTCATTAACCGAATATCGTCCCCACTTAATCCGGCTGTGTTGTAAACCACAATGGGTTCCGGCTGCCGCCACACTTGTTTGAAGATGCCTTCGTTCAAATTAAAATCAAGCAGCGCCGCCGATTCAGGGATGTTCTCAAGCACCAGCTTTTCGCCTTCGCGATCCCATATAGCCACGAAAACTTTGTCTGTACCTACCGCCCTCATGACTGCTTGCCGCAGCCGTGCCAATACACTGGATGGCGATTGGCTTTGCAAGGTAGGCAGGTCTTTGAGTAAATAATTCCGCAGTTCCGCAAACTGCCAGCCTTGACGCAGCCAACGCGGTGGGGCAAAGCCGAGATAGTAGGTTACGATGGTGAGCATCGTCGTGACTTGAACGAAGGGCGAAATATCCGGCCACATAGTAGGAATTGCTAGCCGTATTCCCGCGATGACAAACACCATGATCAACAGCGTCGAACCGGTGGCCGCAAAGCGCAGCCGGTGACGAGCAACACCGGTGCTGGAGAACGCGCCCCGTATAAAGGCCCAGACTGCGTAACCATTAATCACGATGAAATACAGAATCAGCGTCATGGTCACCGCAGTTGGCAGCGGTGGCCTGAAAAAGATTAAGGCCAGAATCGAAATGATCCAACCCAACATCGCTATCCATTTGATCGGACGCGGCACAGCACGGAAGTAAGCCACCAGCCGCAGTAACAGAAACGGTTGGCTGACGACACCAATTTGACCAATAAGCGTTAGCAATGGAGGCGCTTTTAGACCGAAGATCGATAGGAAAAAACTGATTATCGTCGAGCCACCAAGTGATAAAAAGACAAGGGCAATATCACGCCGGATGCGGTCACGATTTCGCAAAAAATCGACAATCGTGAGGGCTGACAGCACAATAAAAAATACGCGCGTGAGTTGAGCCAGAAAATCCGTCACCAACATAATAATTGCCCTGAACCTTTACCTTGATGATCTAATATTTGTTAGGGGCGCGCCGGACTCCCATCCGGCAAGCGCGTTTGCGTCCATTGAAGCACTTCATCCTTGCATGGATATTTCGCCGCCAGCTTTTCATCAATATCAATGCCTAATCCCGGCTTATCATTGGCATACATATACCCGTTGCGGACTTCGGGCAGGCCGGGGAACATCTCGTACATAAATTCAGGGAAGCGGCACCATTCTTGAATGCCGAAGTTGGGCGACCATAAATCCAGATGGAGGTTGGCGGCGTGTCCAACGGGTGAGGTATCAGCCGGACCATGCCAAGCTGTACGTACACCATAAACTTGCGCGAAGATAGCAGCATTACGCGCGGGTGTGATGCCGCCCATCTGACTGACGTGCATTCGAATAAAGTCGATCAAGCGCCGTTCCACCAATGAACGCCATTCGAGCGGATTATTGAACAATTCACCCATCGCCAGTGGGGTCGCGCATTGTTCGCGGATGCGCGTGAACCACTCAATGTCTTCCGGCGCGAGGGCATCCTCAAGAAAAAATAACTTCAGCGGCTCGACGGCTTTGGCAAAGGCCACCGCATCAATGGGTTGGATACGTTCGTGGATGTCGTGCAGCAGTTCGATCTCATCCCCGACCGTGGCGCGTACATGTTCCAAAGCTTTGAGTGCGTTGCGCATATACGCTTTGGGATCATAATAAGTGCCATCCTGTGCGCCTTCCGGACGGATATTAGCGGCGTACTTGCCACCGTAACCGCCCATCTGCACGCGGATGTAACGGTAGCCTTCAGCCATAAACTTTTGGACATTATCCGCAACTTCATGAACATCCGCCCCGTCAGCGTGGACGTAAACGGCGGCTCCATCGCGGCACTTGCCACCCAGCAGTTGGTAAACAGGCATATTCGCCAGCTTCCCTTTGATGTCCCACAGCGCCTGATCAATGCCGGAAATAGCGTTGTTGAGTACCGGGCCGTTGCGCCAATAACTGTTGACCATACTCATGTTCCACAGGTCTTCGATGCGCTGAACATCTTTGCCCAACACATACGGAATGACATGGTGTTCGAGAGCCGCTACCACCGCATGAAAACGTTGGGTAAAGGTGGCGCAGCCCAAGCCGTATAATCCCGGCTCGGAGGTGATCACTTTGACGATGACCAAACGCTGGGCAGCATAAGGCTGTGTCGTAATAACTTTGACCTCTTGGATGGTAATGGGAGTCATGTTTGCTTTCCTTACAAAATAAAAAGAGTATAGTGAAATCTACAAAGGCTCACAACATGGGCTTGGTATGGATACCGTGATTGCTAGTTGGGAATGAGATTGGTAAAAGCGAGAGCAAGGATAGAAGCGGAGACCTTTAAGTCAAAGCCCTCGTTAGTACGGACGTGGAGATGTTGGATACCCATCGCTTGCATTTGA
>JACDGI010000501.1 GCA_013821665.1 Anaerolineae bacterium | reverse complement strand
TATCACTTCAGCAGCCATGAGCATACCGACCATTTTGATCCCAAGACCGTCGAGCCGTTAGCAAAAGCCTCACCTGCCGCCCGCTTCGTTGCCCCCGGTTGGTGCCGTGATTTGCTCAAGGACGCGGGTGTATCGGATGATCGCGTGATTATTCCAGCAGCGCTCAAAACGATGACACTCCCCGGAACCAGTATCAAATTGACAGCGATTCCATCAGCTCATTATGAGAAAGAATACGATGAGCAAAAAGGTTATCGTTGGTTGGGTTATCTCATCGAATGGAACGGTGTAGTCTTCTATCACTCAGGCGATACTATCGTTCATGCTGGTTATGTGGATACGCTCAAAAGTCTACCGATTGCCGATGTCGCCATGCTGCCGGTCAATGGACGCGACTGGTATCGCGAGACATTGGTGAATGCCACTGGCAATCTGCTGCCGGAAGAAGCCGCGCGGTTAGCCGTCGAAGTCGGTTGGGGTACCGTCATCGCCGGACATAACGATCTCTATCCCAACAACACGATCCCGATGGGCAGCATCGCGGATGCCTTCGCCCGTTATGCGCCGCGCCAGCCGTATAAACTCTTGCAACCGGGCGAACTCTATTATTTTGTGAAATAACAATTGGTTACTGATCCCAAACGTATCGTCCTGATTTTGCCATGCTGCATCGGTGACGTGATACTGGCAACCGCCACACTCATGGCCTTGCGCCGTGCCTATCCGCAAGCCCACATCACATGGGCAGTCGGCACTTGGTCAAAAGGGGTTATCGAACACCATCCACTCTTGGATGCGGTACTCGATACGGGTTCGCAAGCGCTGCCAGTAAAATCCATCAGTGGCTTCTATCAGTTTGTGCGCCAAATCCGTGCGGGGCATTTCGATCTGGCGGTGTCATTGGTGCGCTCGCCGCTGATGAGTGCGGCGGTTGCCCTGTCCGGCATTCCCTATCGCGCGGGATTGGACAGCGCCGGACGCGGTTTTGGTTACAACATTCGGGCAAAAATTGACCCGAACCAACCACGCCACGAGGCCGATATTTATCTTGATGTTCCACGCGCACTCGGTTTAGATGTCAGCGGTTGTATCGCCAATGTTCCGGTCACGGCGGAAAATGTCGCTTCGGTCAAAGGGATTCTCGCACAGGCGGGAATCACATCACCATTTATCGTCATTAATCCGACAGGCGGACATAACCCCGGCATGACGATGGATAGCAAGCGCTGGCCGCCTGCCAACTTTGCCGAACTCGCCAACCGCCTCGCTTCATCGTTCAATGCCCAGCTTGTGTTGGTCGGTGGCCCAAATGACGGCGATATTGTCAACGCTGTTGCCCATAATTTGCAATCGCCTCACTTCGACTTAGTGGGCAAACTCAGCTTCGGACAAATTGCCGCCCTTGCCAACCTCAGCCAGATCTATATTGGCAACGACACCGGCATGACTCACCTTGCGGCGGCTGCCGGAGTATCTACAGTGATGATCCTCGGCCCATCCGATCCGCAGCGTTATGCACCCTTTACGCCCAACAGTCTTGCCCTGTGGAAACCCACAGCAGTTGATGCGCGGGGTGTAGCCGGTGGTCAGGCACAGGATTGGGATTGGTCGCGGGATGGAATCGGCGTGGATGAAGCCGAAGCAAAAATCAGGTCGTTTGTAACCAAATAATCTTATTGGAACCTGACCCTACAAATGTTGTAAAAACCACAGGCTCAGCTCATTTGACGGGATCGGCGATTCCAGCGTATGGCATAGGCTTGCGCGAACAAAAGCACTTGATGCGTATCAAAAATATACTGCCGGATTTCACCCGCAACCTGTGCTGGCGTTTTACTACGGAGTTCCGGCACAATCCAGCCTTTCATTGCCAAATCACCTTCAATGGCGGCTGCCCAGCGATCAATTAACTCGATGGGTTGGCTGATCTCATCCACAACCTGCAATATATCAGCGCCCTTCGAACCGGCTAGCAGACGGTTGTCGCGCTGCAACAAGTTATAGGCATCTACCGCGCCCCGTTGGATATTCCGCATAATATCGCGCAGTTCAACCGGGAACTGCATGATCGTGTTCGGGACATAAGTGAGGCGTAAATCTTCGGTGGCAGGCAAACTGAGCATGATGCGCGTGTAGACATTGACGACCGTATAGACCGTGTGCATCTGGTCGCGGAGGTCGCCAAAGATCACACATTGCATAAATTGCGAGGGGCGCAATTCTTGATAGCGGGCAAGCGTTTCTTCATGGAGGAGCGGCACGTCAGGCTCTCAAATCAACTTAATTAGTATTCTGTTACACACGATAAAACAGAATATACCTCAAAAAACCTAACGTGGCGCTAAATCAAATCATCATTTTGGATGACTTTCCTAACAATGACTCTTGGGGTTGTGGCTAGAGCGTTCTACGATACGCTGTGCGTACTGTTGGGCGAAATCCAATAACTGGTTGATGTCGAGCATATAACCCCGAATGTCACTGGCAACCGAACTGGCTAAACGACCATTCGAACCGGGCATCGGAATGTCCATCAAGTCAGGTGTGGTTTCAATGCTCAAGACTCCCGCTTCAATTTCTTCAATATAATGCTGGATCGCCCCTATCGTGGATAGGATAAAGCCTTCATCAGTGTAATTCGAGAGGGGAATTGTCGGCGTATTGTCACCATGTATAACATCGTTCGCGTCACTGATGGATGAACGCAAATGTTTGAGCAAGCTCCGCAGTTCTACCACCGCATGATGGTTCGTCAGACCTAACGATTGAGTGCGCGGCAAGTTGTGCATGATCTGGGTATATACGGAAATGAAAGTATAGGCCAGCTTAATCTGGTCGCCTAATGCGCCGTACAAAACAGTACTGATAAATTTATCAGGTGTGAGTGCTGACCAACGATTACGTGTTTCCTCACGGAGGACAGCCATATAACAATTCTCTAACTAACGGCAGATGTTATTAGTTGTATTACCTTACCCTAAAAAAACCATAACAGAACACCTAACGAAAGTAAATTAGCCTATCAGATCTTACAAACGTGACTAAGGTACTAACGTCCCTGACCCTTTTGTATCAGTTCTTCCAGAGGAATTCTTTCATCATGGTCATCGCCCATCAAGCGATAACGCAGTTCATCAATATCACGCTCGTCCAAGTCGCCCATCAGGCGCTCGACACGGCTGCGTCGTTTGGCTTTTTCGGATGCTTCCTGCTCGTTTGTTGTGCTATCGGGGCCTTTCCAAACCGCACTGGTAGCGATAGTCGCGCCAATAATCAACGGAACGATGATAAAAAGTAAGGCACCGCTGCTAAGCTCTATATGTGAAACGGTCATAGCCACACTGATAATCGTCAGTGCGCCCCAGATGATACCGGTTGCAAATACCCGCGCTATGCTGTTCATAATTTTGGCTCCGCTTGTCTATCCCACTTATGTACATGGGGTTATACGTAGGAACAGACAAGCGAGTTGCAATCGCCACAAATCAACCCGTTGAAGGATTACTCACACGAGGATCACTCGGTGCCACCTGTACAACAGCAGCCCACGGCAGATAATGGGTGTAAATGGTGTCGGTGCGGATTTCCTTACCCGCCAGATCCAGAATGCGCCGTGTAAAAGTTACATCTGCGCCTTTTTCCGACCAATCTACATATTGTTCCTGCCCAAGCTGAAGCTGAGCGTTGGCTTGATACACAGTCGGCAGCGCGGGAACCTCAGAGCGGATAACAGGCCCTTCCATAATCACCTGCCGACCGGGGTTGGTGCTGTAGAATCGGAACTGTATCGATTGGTCAGCCGGGAAAACTGAGGTTTCGATTAACAGCGAATACTGCGTGTCGTTCAAGAACTTGAAGTCGGCAGTTGGTTGGAAAATGGCGGCATCCAAACCGGGAGGCGCACCGTTCAACTCATAGAAGCCGACCCGATAACCATGCGAATTGCGTTCGACAATCGGGAAACCCGCCTTCAGAGCCGCACGGAAAGCGGTGGTACTCACCTGACACACGCCACCACCCACACCATCAATCGTACGCCCGCCAAAGATCACCTTGCCTTGTACAAAGCCTTCTTCAGGGCTGATGTCGCCTAAATTATCGTTGAAGGAGAAGGTCTCGCCCGGTGCCACGATAATCCCGTTCAAACGTGAGGCGGCCTCGATAATGTTCTTGACACGGCTTTGAGTCGAACCTGTGTAGTACGTGGTTGAGTCACCGACCAATTGCGTGATGCCCAATTCGATTGCAGTGACATTACTACTGTACTTAGGTAAGTCGTAGGCGAAGGCCAACGGTACCATCCGATTGGTCGTCGTGAAGACCGTATCACTTACCCGCTTTAAGGTGGTATCAACATCTAACGAGCGCCCGTTGATGCTGTCTTTGATCATTTCCAACTGGTGAGAATTTTCGTTAAAGTGGAAGCGACCATCTTTAGACTGGCTGATCAAACCGGGGGCCAGACTTTGCAGAAATCCACGCAGCGGTTCGGGGTTGACCGTCACATCGTAGCTTTTAGTTCCATCGCCGTTCGGCACGAGACCCAGTACCAGCAAGGCTTTAATCTGGTCAACATTGGCCGTCCACGGGCCAAGTGATCCACCGTGTTGATCGTCAGTGACGAGGGTTAAGGGCGATGCCAGCGCGGCATTAATCTTAGCGGCAGCAGCACTGGCATCCGTTACGAATGGTTTGGCTTCTTTCACCACCAATGGGATTTCGCCACCGGTTTGCAATTGACGCATCAAATCCTCAAGCGTGTTGAGGGTGTTGTTAACATCCAGCGCCAAGCCAGTTTGTGCGGGCGTGGTGACAACCACTGTCCCACTCATATTCAGGGTGGCATCAACCGGCGGGTGATCAAATTCGGAGGCGATACTATTGAGCTTTTGTACCGCGACCTGCTCGTCGTAACGCACAATCGGGGCAACGCTGCGCCCATTCAGCCAAATACTGGCTTCCGTTCCGAGGTCACTGAGTACGCTGCCGCTGTGTCCGGTGGCAAAAACTTCATCCAATGTTTTGTCGACATCAAAGGTAATACCGAGTTCGCCAGCCGTCGCTTGCCAGAACTTTTCGTTATAACGGAAGGTAAAGACCGCTTGTTTGTCGTAGGTAAAGGCATTGGTGAGCGCAACCTTGGCTTGGTCACGCGTCAGCCCGCCTAAATTAACGTTGTAAGCCGAAAGCCCCGGCAGCGCCTTATTGCCATATTCAACTTGGAACAGCACCAATAAGGCCACCAGCGCCATGACCAGTAAAACACAGCCGCTGATGAATAAAATGGGGAGGCGTACAAGCCACGGGTTGATGTTTGATTCACGTTGTTGAGGAATATAGGTGTCGTTCGCGGGATAACCTGTCATGATCGTTTGACCACATCACCTTTTGTTACTTCGAGTGGCAATTGTACCATCATTATAGAACGGAAGGTTGTAAGAACATTTGTTTTGTTTCAATTTCTCATATTGTGTTGAGACTCCAACCTGTCGTACCATGCTAGTACAAAATATGAAGCAAACGATTAAATATCTATGAGCCACAGTGTATTCATCAGCAGCACCAGCCTTGACCTAAAACGCTACCGCAAAGCGGCGATTGAGGTTTGCAAAGACCTTGGCTTCGAGCCGATTGCGATGGAAAACTTTGAAGCGATGGGCGTAGGAGCGACCGAAGGCAGCAAGCGTAAGCTGAAAGAAGCCGATCTTTTCATCGGCATCGTCGCGCACCGTTACGGTTATGTGGAAGATGGTCACGAGCGCAGCGTTACCGAAAGCGAATTTGATTATGCCGGAGAACGCGGTCTCGACCGGCTGTGCTTTATTGTCGATCCCGCTTACACATGGCCGAAACGCACGATGGAAAAGCGGCAGACCGAACGTATTGATGCCTTCAAAGGCAAGATTGAAAAAGCCGTCATCCGTAACCTTTTTGGTGATGTCAACGACTTCCGTCAAAAGCTGATGATGGCGCTGGTCAACTGGCAGGAGTGGCGTACAGCCCGCAGCGGTGAACTGGATGCGATTCTAGCAACTGTCGCCGATGATATTCCCGGCAGGCCGGAACGCTTAGTCGGGCGCGAATCGCTGGTGACTGAAACCCATGCCCTGTTGGATAAAGGCAAGCGCGTACTGCTGCAAGGCTTCGGTGGCATGGGCAAAACCGCGCTGGCAGCGGCTATCGCAGCCGAACGTATCGAAGCGGGCAAAGGTGCGGTGCTGTGGCTGCGTGCTGGCTCCGAAG
>JACDGI010000500.1 GCA_013821665.1 Anaerolineae bacterium | reverse complement strand
ACTCGACGGTTATTATGCCGATACTGCTGCCACGATTGCGGTTACGCCGGTGACGGGCATTAAGCAGAAGTTGGCCGAAACCGCCCATGCAGCAATGGAAAAAGGTATTTCCGTGGCGACGGCTGGCAACAAGGTCAATGAAATTGGTCGGGCTATGGAAAGTGTTGTACGCGGCGCGGGTTTCAGCGTTATCCGCGACTTACCCGGTCATGGTGTTGGACGTAAACTCCACGAGTCCCCAAGTGTGCCCGGTTTTTATAATCCACGCCTCAAAGATGTGCTCAAAGAAGGCATGGTACTGACTGTTGAGCCATTTGTTTCCACCAAAGCCAAGCATATCTTTACTGAACAAGATGGTTGGACGCTCAAGACACCTGATGGTAGTCCGGCTGCCCAATATGAACACACACTTGTTATTACCAAAGGCGCACCGATCCGCATCACGCAGGTTATCTAGTCTTATCGATCATTGCGACGATTCAAATGATTCACAAACTGCAAAATTTGAATCCGGCACAAACGGTTTGACGGCGATTTTGAGGGAGTGAAGTGCTGAAGATTCGCAAAATTCTTCAAATTCTTCAGATTCACTTGTGCATTTTTTGTGTCGCTAATGTCGTCCCTAAAGGGAGGCTTCGCACTCAGAGTCGTCAATGTTATCCGTGTTGGGTTAGCAGTTTGCTTTTAGCTAACTCACGTTACGCACTTAACCCTCACCCTAAATCCCTCTCCCTCAGGGCGAGGGACTTTCAAACAGCCGAACCCTTTTCACATTCTGCTTTGAGGGAGCAAAACAAAAAGATAGATGTTTCTGCGTAAGGTGAGTAACTAATCCATATGGCGGCGGCAGCAATGCCATTTAGGGATGATCGCTGCCATTGGGCTACGGTGATGTTAAGGTGCATGGACCAAAAGTGCGCTTGCCAGCGGCAATCCCTACAGTCCTATAGACATCATATTCGATATGAAGGGCGAATGGGTTACATTTTGGAAGAACATTTTGTAACTCTTAAGGGCGACTGGCGCTAACCGTGTTGAGAGAGCAAGATTGTTAAGCCGGTTAGCGAATGGTTGGTGATTCGTTTGTGGTGGTTTGTGAATTTAAACGTAACTACGAATAAATGGTGATTGTCTTCGACTGATAGCAGCACTAGAGTATTTATAGTGATTTAAAATTAGGTGGTATTTAGTCAGCGGATGAGGCACGCCTCATCCCTACAAAAATTCATTTTGCAAATAGCCATTACATAAGATCCAAATTATTTGATTTAAGTGGTTTCAATCTGAATGATGGACGCAGGTCGCGGTACCGCGATTAGTAATATAAGCGCGACCATGCACAACAGAATGCCGACCAAAAGGCTGGCAGATAAGCCAAGCAGTTTAATAATTGTGCCCATCCCACCAAAGCCGATGACATAACCGATAAATTGGGTCGATCCATACAGCGAAATGGGTGTCGCCAGTGATTCGCGCGGTACTAAATCGGTGATGAGGGCTGAGCCGACGGCTACACCTGCACCGATGATGCTTTGCAAAGCCATTGCAATCCAGAAATGCCATAGAGTGGATGAGGTCGCTAACACTGCTAGTCCAATCGAACTGGCGAGGTAACAAATCATAATCAGCGGTTTGCGACCCAGCCGGTCAGACAGCCAGCCAATAAACACCGGAAAGGGCAAACTTATGATGCTGCCAATGGCGCTGCTGCTGGAAATGTCAGTCGCGTCAAAGCCATTATGGTCCATAATCAGGGAGCGTCCTAGAACAATCTGACTATTGGCGATATGGGCAAGCACACTGGCAAAAAATAGAAACAGAAAGGCACGGCTGAGCATAACTGTCGGTGAGGCTGTTGTTTTAGGTGTGTTGGGCACCCGGATGATGGCCGGTTTATCGGTCAATAGCAGGGCGGATAAGGGTAGCAACACATAAACGAGTGCAGCCGCCGTAAACAGCGCCGGATAACCCCAACGGTCTACAATCGGGCCGCTGCCTAAGCCGCCGATGATACCCGACAAGGGTGCTGCTAAGCCGATAATCCCAAAAACCCGCCCACGCTCCGATCTTTCGACGAATAAGCCCGTTAGAATGCTGACCATACTCACGACAAAGCCCGCCAGAAACCAAAGAAGGGCCGTCAAAATCGTGAGGCCAAGGATGGTTGTCACTTGCCCCATGAACCATGCCGTAGGGATCATCAGCACACCGGCGATAATCAGCAGCAATTTACGCTTTTGAAGGTGGTTTGATAGCCATCCGGCAAAGATCGAGCTAATGGAGAGCGCCAAAAAGGCGAGGGCAAGATAATAGCCGGTCAATACAGGATCGGCACCGAGACGGGTCGCGTAAATGGGTAGTAATGGAATTAACCCACCACCGACCGTGAAGGTTGTGAGACTGCACATAAAAAGCGCGATAAGCTGTTTTTTAGCCAATATATTTACTCAGATCAATGAAGAAGCAAAAATCGACAGTAATCCCATTCAGCATGAATTTAAGGACTTGAATGATATATGGTTATGACACGCAACTAGAATATTGATTTAGATTGGGTGGAATTGAGCGGCTTATGATGATTTACTAATTAGAGTGGCATTTAGGCGACGGACGGCATGTATGCCGTCCCTACGAAAATTCACATTTTTAGAAGCGAAAGAAATAGCCGTCTGATTACCACATTAAAAAGTTAAAAGACTATCAACCGAATCTTGAGCTGATAATCACAGTAATTATATTCAGACTTGCGTAATATTGCGATGGATCAACCATGATGGTACTAAATAAATTTCAGTCGCCTATTTCTCGCTCAAATGGTATTTTTCTGATGCCATTTCCATTAGTACCTTAATACTAATCGCAATCTAATCCGTCTAAGTTTTTATCCCTTTCGACATTACTTCATCATACAGCCAGCACGGTTGTGAACGAAATGGTTCGATATGTCTGAAAGGATGTGTCAAGATGGCTGACAAAAAGCCGGAACGCAAAGCAAGTGAGAGCGGTCAGTTTAAGCTGAATCTGGTTGGTTTCAAGCAGGGTGATGAACAACCGCGTGTGGTCTTACAGGCCATGGGCGAGGATTCAAAACCATTCTTCACCGAACCCGTTAAGGATGATGGCAGTTTCGGATTGTCTGCCGATGTCCTCAAACGCGCCCACCGCATTGTGCTTGGCAGTATGGCTGGTGACTCCGAAGTCATCGACCATGACAGCGCCATTGTTTTCCGTCCTGCCCAGTTTGCCCAACAACTTGCCGAAAATGGCGTGTTGAATATTTCGCGCAACTGGTGGGAACGCTGGTTCTGGTTTACGTACTGCGTTAGCGGGCACGTCCGGCACTGCCGCCGCCGCCCGTGGTGGTACAACGAACTGTTCCAAAAAGTGACTCAGTCGGCGCTGGAAAATGCGCTGACCATCAACCAAGCAGAATTATTCTCGTTTGAAGTTGCCAGCCCGCGTAACTCCAGCTACGTCAACTCCATTTCAGAATTGATCTTCTGGCCGTTCCGCTGCGACACGATTTGCTATGGTACAGTGGAAGTTTATCGCCGCACCTGCTGCTGCGAACCGTGGGTGATTGATGACCCGCGTTTGCCTG
Organism: Anaerolineae bacterium; assembly: GCA_013821665.1. Classification (GTDB taxonomy): domain Bacteria; phylum Chloroflexota; class Anaerolineae; order Aggregatilineales; family Phototrophicaceae; genus CFX2. The sequence continues at coordinate 2,643 of JACDGI010000500.1, read as the reverse complement.
ACCTGATCCGTGATCTGGAACATATTGTTGAGCGTATTCCACAAGTTATCCCTAGCAAGATTCCATCGCCACCGCCCCCACCACCTGACCCGGAAAAGATGCCTTTCTTCAAGAATGGCTCGCTGGACATTATGTCGGTGTATGCGGTGCGTGATTTGCAGGTGATTCGCAGCCTGCCACAGTCGGCCATCGCCGAATACGTCAACGCCCGCGAATATCTGCTCTGCCGTTGGTACTCGTGTGGCAAGCCGCAGAAGGTCGCACAGGGCGAAATCAACCCCGATGGCACATTCAACATTTGCTGGTCAGAGTTCCCACGCTTCCTGCGCCCCGGTTGCAGTGATGAATTCGCTTACGTGGTCAAGCAGACCATCGGCGGCACGACGACCACCATTTATGATGGTATCGCCGCGAATATCTGGTTCTCGCCGGATGCCGATGCTGATCTGGTCTCTTACTCGACCAAAGCCTTTAGCTGCTCGGATACAGGCAATCCTGATAAAGATGCTTTCGTGTACCTTGACCTGATCGGTGGGACTGAAAGTTGGCAGTTGAATACACCATCTGCCGCCGGATGGGATCGCGTTGTCCTGCCAGCCGCTAACAGTGGCCTACTCTTCCCGATGGGCGATGGCAACGGTGTCACGGATCGTAATATGGGTGGCGGAGTCACATTGACCTTCAATTTTAGCGAAGGTATGAAGCAAGCCGCCGTTGGCGCACATTATTATCGCGTCAGCGTGACTGAAGCCGATGCGAGTGGTAATCCGACAGGTTCACGCGAGTACTATCAAGATGGTCTGTCGTGGCAAAAGGCGGTTTGGACGGGCACAGGCATCGACATTGTGCCGGAGAATTTGGGGCCGTTCACGGTCGGCACCAACAACTTCCTGTATACCATCCCGTTTGAGTCGAATGCCGATTGGACAGGAGCGGTTCGTTACCATGCGGTCATCGATACCACCAAGTTTGCTAATCAGCAGCATCTGGTAACGCTCGAAGTCTTTGACGCGGCAGGTGTGCGTCTGCGTCCACTTGGTACGCTGGCGACCGGTCAACCCGGTTCGGAAGTGGCAAAGCCCTTCAAGTATCGCCGTTGGTTCCAACAGGGCGGTTTGCCGGGTGACGATACGGTCGAAGTGCCATTCGGTGCCATGACTCATCTTTTCTGGTGGGATAACGGTGCGCCTTATGCCAAGATTGATGCGCTGGTGCGTAATGGCGTGGTCTTTAATTACGAGTGCTTGTTCTTTGAAGGCTCGCCGACATCGACCTTCGGCATCCAGTACCATGCTTACGTGCCGAACCAGATGTTCCAGTATTACCACACGATTGGTTGGGGACGCGGTCTCTACAGTGTGTATGGCGGTGTCGGTACATTGTTGGCAGCCAGCAATGTAAACGTGGGTTATCCTGACCCGCCCACTCCCGGTGGCTTCAGCCCGACCGATACCTTCGCTCATATGCTGGATACGGGTGGTGATGCCTCGCGGACGAAGTGCAGTTTCGTGGTCAACTTGACGACTTATGCCAAGACCACTAATGGTGATGACTTGAGCTATCCACATGTGACTTCTGGCGCGGCCTTCGCACTGGAAATCAACCAGCCGTAAGCGGAACGGCTGCTCTCATCTGGCAACCGGCGGTATGGGTTCCTTCCCCCTCAGGCAGCCCATGCCGACCTTAGCTGGTCGCGAGGTTCGGTTGGCTGGATGAGGCTCACGGATAGCATTTATGGGGACGAATTAGCGGATTCGTCCCCATTATTTTGTCTAGTACTTACTGCGTGGTTGTTGCTTCGGGTGTGGCCTCAGCCATCATCGAGGCAGACGGTTGGATGACAATCTTACGCGGGGCTTGTCCCACCGCAATGGTCGTCACCACCTTTTGGTTTTCAATATCCACCACCGAAATATCATTTGAGTTCTCATTGGTCACGTAGGCCAGCTTGCCATCGGCGCTCAGGGCGATCCAATGGGGCAGTGTGCCGACGGTGACTTTTGCGTCAATCTTTTGCGTTTCGGGGTCAATGATATTCAGTTCGTTGGTCTTCTGGCTGACGACCAGTGCATATTCGCCATCGGCTGTGAACAACGGATGATGCGGTGAAGCGCCCACCGGAATTTGCGAAGTGACCTTGTTGGTGGCGGGATCAAGCACCTGTACGGCATCCACGTTCAGGACGGTAAAATACAACTGTTTGCCATCGGGGCTGAAGTTCAGGGCGCGTGGAGCGGTAGCCAGCGGCACGACAGCCAACTGTGTTCCGTCAGCAATATTGAGGACGACCAATCCGGTTGCGCCATCTTTTTGAGCAGCGACATAAGCCAACTTACCATCCGGTGAAATGGCGATATTGTGCGGCTTGGGAGCTGACCATTGGGCAGTCACCATATTGGTAGCGGTATCAATCACGGCTACTTTGTCTTCACCGGAAACGGCTACCAAAACTTCTTTACCATCGGGTGTTAGGGCCAGACCATGTGGGGCTTTACCGACCTCAATGGTATCGGTTACCTTATCAGTGCTGGTATCGATGACGCTGACTTTCGAGTCACCATCACTGCTGACGTAGACCCAACGACCATCGGCGGTGATGACCAAACCGTGGGGGTTTTTTTTTATATGATTGTTGCTTAGTAG
>JACDGI010000499.1 GCA_013821665.1 Anaerolineae bacterium | reverse complement strand
GTAAGGGTATGCCGAACTTCAAAAAATCTGATAATAACGGAGATTTGTATGCACGGTTACTGTTTAATGTGCAGGAAAGTCTAACCCCTGAACAAATTGAATATTTTGAAGAACTCCGCAATAAACTTCAATAAAGACTCCGTTTGAGGGCGGCTGGATGAGTAGACATCCAGCCGCTTTTTTTATTTCCCAAATATCCCAACGACTCTAAAAACGATCTAACGGCCAGATGCGCGGGGCGATGACCGAGTTGAGTTCAAGCAGCACAATGAAGGCGATACTGACGTAGGTGTTGAAAACGCAGAGCAGCGCGCCAAAGGCGTAGAGTGCCTGATACGCAACCACCCGCCGCTTATGGAGTTTGCCGATTTCGGGCGTGGCTTCCTCTTTCAACATGTCATTTCGTTCGGCATAGCGCCAACTGAAGTACAGGACGACACCCAACAAGAGCAAGTTGAGCCAGTAGATCACAAGCGCCAAACGGAAGGTGATGTATTCGGCGAGCAGTCCAGTTGAAAACGGCATGATGGAAACCGCGAACAGAAAGATCAGATGAATCCATGTGAGGTCACGGTTGGTGCGATCAAAGTGGTTGAGTTGGGTTTGCTGGGCGACCCAGAAGATGCCGAGCGTGAGGAAGCTCATAAAGTAGGTAAGCAGACGCGGCGCAAGTTTAATGAGCAAATCGAGTAGGACTTGCTCGGATTGAGCCGCTCCACTTACCCAGAGGGGTTGTGAGACGTGAATAACTTCTAAAACAGGCACGCGCAGATCAAGCACAAGTAAGGTCATGGCAACGGCGAAGATACCATCGGCGAGAGCGGCAAGACGTTCGATGTTGGTGCTGACAATACCGTTGTAAGTCTTCATGTTGTTCCCTTGAAAACAATGTGAGGATGTTCGTTTTGTTAGAAAGATAATCTTACGGGGATTGCCGAAAGCGTAGAGTAGAAAATATACCATAACTTATTCAGAAACGACAAAACACGTTACCTCCTTCAATTCCTAATAATCCTTAGCACAACCTTAAGCCAAAATTGAGATATTCATGTTTTATAGTTGTTTTACACCATAAGCGTTAAGTGTTTAGGATGCTGCTATGAATTCGACATCCAATCTCGGTCAACTTATTTTCGCTATTGAGCCGTTCTTACTCACGATCGGCGGACCAATCGTCGCCTTGATCATCACTTATTTCCGCCGAAGAAGTCAGGCGAAGGCTGATCCGCAAATTCGCTTCGACAAATCCTTATTACGCGCCTCGGTCGATACTTTTGGGGGCATCGTCATTATCTGGGCGATTCTTTTCTTTCTGTTTCCGATTCAAAATAACCAGATTCGATTCGCACCGCAGTTGAGCTGGCTGGTTGAAAATCCTATCATCGGTATTGGTGTCCTTATTTTTATCCCCATTTTAGTGATCAATCTATTTCTGTGGTATCTCCTGCGCGGGGCCAAGCCACCGATTTACCGTGGTGATTATGAGGCTGGCCTGAAGTTCGTGCGCGGCTTGATGTGGTTCCCAACCATGAATCACGTTCTCACCAATCTGGAAGGATCTATTTATCAGTTTATCGGTCGTTATAAAGAGGCCGAGGCTTGCTTCCGCAAAGTTGAAGCCTATAACGCCAAGAAGAAAAATCGGCAATCGCGCGGCTCCAACCTCGGCAGTTTGGGCTGGGCGCTGCTGCGTCAAAGCCGTTACAGCGAAGCTCTGGAAGTCTTGCAGAACAGCATTGAGTTTTACCCCGAAGGCTCTGATAACTTCAGCGGCATGGGCGAAACACTTTTATGGATGGGCAAACCTGCCGAAGCTATGCCCTATTTTGAACGGGGGATCGAAAACAAACGCTACCGCATGAAGACCGACCAGTTTGTGTGGAGCGAACTCTTAGCTAATAAAGCGTGGGCGCTGGCACAAATGGGTTCTTTCGATGAGGCGCGGTTAACTTATAAACAGGCTTTGGACGAAGCCGAACAAGATATGCGTCCTGCACTGGCTGGCTTGCATGTACGCGGGGCGTACATCTATCGCTTGATGGGAGAGGATGCTCAAGCCATTGGCGAATTGAATATGGCGCTGCAACTCGATCCTAACGGCGGTTACGGGCAGTTGGCGAAAGAGGCTTTAGAAGTGCCACAGGAGCGCATCGGCATGGCGCAGCTTGCCATCGCTGCCGCTGGTGAGGCTGTGATTGCGGCCATCCGACACAGCACCTCACCCCAACGGACTATCAAAGTCATCCGCGAAAATTTGATGCTGGTGGCACAGGGCAAAGATTACAGCATTGTCTATCTCCTGCGACCACAAGAAGATGGCACGACTGTGCTGCAAGCGGTACTTGAACAAACTGCTCTGGTTGAGGCCGCTGTCAATAACACGGATTTGAAGGCTGGCATCACGGTCTTAATGACCAATCTCAAGGCGAAAAGCAGTGACAACAGCTATATCACCGAGCATCTCAAGACCATCAGCCGTGCCGCATTACAACCGACCGCTGAATCCGCTGATGCCAGTGTGCCAGCCAGCACCTACGATACGGCGGCTGTTTTCGACCGTAAACCGCTGCCTTCGGTCACTGCTAAAAATCGGCCTTCACGTGGGTTAAATCCGTCGTGGTATGCTTCGATGGCGTTCATTATGACACCGCTTCTCAGCAGCCTTGCCCTGAGTTACTTTTGGCGGCGTTTGGGCAAACCCCGCTGGATGTGGATTTCAATAGCGTGTACCCTCCTCCTACCAATTGTCGCGATTGGCGGGACGTTACTTCTCTTCAAGATTCTGCCGCTCTCTTTACGATCACTCGCCATTCTGAGTGGCGTAGGCGCATGGTACGGGTTTTCGTTCGCGCTGGCTTCTATCCTTGAAGAGCCTTATAAACAATGGCATCAAGGTGGCAAGGAAGCGATTGCCAATTACCCCTACAAATGGAAGCGCGGGATTCTGATTGGTCTAGGGGTGATGGTGGGGGCATCGCTATTGGGAATGGTGGTGAATGTCTCACACCCCGGCCCACAACAATTGGATCACGACTTGATGAGCCTGACTTATCCCGGCAGTTGGAGTGTTGGAGACATCAACCAACTCAAATCTTGTACGACGGATACCGAGTGTTTTGCATGGCTTTACAAGGGGCGTTTCAGTGATACCAACATCCTGTTTGGACGTTTCGGTCTCAGTTCAAGCAGCACGGCTACCCGTGTTGAACGTAACACATGGAATAATCTCACCCGTCAAAATGCTAAGTTGAGCCTCGACACGCGCGATACTGTGAAAATCAGTGGATTAGATGCCGCGCGACGCTTTTACTTCTATCCGCCAAGCGATCCCAAAGCGCTCACCATGCACTATGAGATGCAAATTTATATGGTTCGCGGTCAATATGCCTATTACGTCTCGGTATGGAGCGCCACCAAAGGCATTTTTGAAGAGGACAAAGCCGACATTGACCAGATACTCAACACCTATCTATTGAAAGCCAATCCGGATGATATGCCAGCAAGTCCGGTGAAGTGGATCGATCCGTTTCATCGTCCGATCATCAGCGGTGGGATTAAGTGGTGATTTACAAATTAGGGTGAAAAAAGAACCCCTACCCTAGCCCTCCCCCGTATACAGGGGATGGAATAATACCAATAAAAAACTGCGGTGATCATCTCTATAAATGGACGATCACCGCAGTTTTATTGTCGGGTTCAGTTAGCGCGTGACTTGCATGGGCATGATAACGCTGACAAAGTCGTCACGGTTTTCGGGACGGATGACACCGGGGTTGGCTGCGCCGTTGCTTTCTAGCACAACACGTTCATCGTCGATGACGTTGAGCACGTCGATGAGGTAGCGGATGTTGAAGGAGATATTGAGGGCTTCACCTTCGACGGAAGCATCCAACGTGCCTTCGTTATCGCCACGTTCAGCGCTCATACCCACAATCTGAACTGCGCCGGGTTCGCCGGGACCGGGAGCCGGTTTGACGTAGAGCTTGGCGCTATAAGCCGAGTCACGGGCGAAGATTTCGGCACGTTTACAGGCGGCCAGCAGATCACTGGTGTACATGACCGACGAGGTCACGTAGCTGCGCGGGATAATGGCAGCGAAATCCGGGAACTTACCTTCGAGCAACTGGGTCGCGATGTCGGTGTGCTTCATGTGGAAAAGTACGATGTCGCGTTCTTTAGGCAGTGTGATGGTGACCACATCATCATCGTCACCGATAACACGCCCGACTTCGGTTAAAGCTTTGGCAGGTATGACCAGATCAACGCGTTTGGCGAAGGTCTGTTCAATGTCGGTGGTGCGGACGGCGAGGCGGTAGCCATCAGCCGAGGCCATTGTCATGACGTTGCCATCCAACTGCATGAGGACACCGGTGAGGATGGGACGGTTATCTTCTTTAGCGGCGGCGAAAACCGTCTGGTTAATCATTTCCTTGAGAGTCTTGCCGGCAATGGTGATGTCGGCCTCGCCACCGCTAGGGATGACGGGGAACTCGGCGGCATCAATGCCTTTGACATTGGAGACGGTGGCACCGCATTTGACATTGACGGTCAGGGTAGCGGTATCGAGAGTCAGATCAACACGTTCAGGCGAGAGATTATTCACAAGGTCAGCAAATGTTTTGGCGGGTAAGGTGATCGCGCCTTCTTTTTCGACCTTGGCACCAATCCATGTGGTGATGCTCATTTCGAGATTGGTCGCCGCCAGCTTGACGCGGGCATCTTCAGTTGCAATCAGAATATTACCCAAAACGGGTAGAGTTGGACGGTTCTCGACGGCGCGGGCAACAATGCTCAGGCCTTTGGCGAGTTTATCTTGTAAAACGCTGGTTTTCATTAGACAGGTGGCTCCTGTAGGCTGCGTTATCCCAAATTATTTCCCAACAGTATACAACACCTGTTCGGTATTGGGTAGCGGAGTTTAGGGAAAAGCGGATTACACTATACTTTGGATAGTATGGGTTGTGTTGTCGAAATTAATGGGTTTCAGTCGTCGTTATCATGAAACAGAACTGACTTTATTGGCAAAAGGCTGCATTCGATTATGGCTTATTCCGGCGACCACGATGACTTCCAACGGCTGATTGATCCTTATCAGCACGAACTGCTGGTTCACTGTTACCGTATCCTCGGTTCATTTGAAGATGCCGAAGACGCGTTACAAGAAGCCTTATTACGGGCGTGGCGAGGGCTCGACTCGTTGAAGGCTGCGACTTCACTGCGGGCATGGTTATACCGGATCGCGACCAATGTATCATTGGATATGCTGGACACTCGCAAAGTGCGTTCGCTGCCGAATGTGACCCATCCAGCGGCTGAGGCTGATGCACCTTTACCAGCAGCGATAAGCGAACCGATATGGCTTGATCCACTGCCGGATACGTATATTGATGGGCAGACGTTGAGTCCTGAAGCGCGATACGAAATCCATGAGAGTATCAGCCTCGCCTTTTTGATGGCGCTGCAACAGTTACCGGGGAAGCAACGGGCGGTGCTTATCTTGCGCGATGTGCTTGGGTGGAAGGCGCAAGAAGTGGCTGATCTGCTGGAGATGTCGGTAGTGGCTGTGAACAGCAGTTTGCAGCGGGCGCACGCTACATTGAAAAATTATCAAGCGGAACACAGCGGACAGTTTATCGGGCAGGATGCCAACGCCGAGATTGATGATCTGCTGGGGCGTTATGTGCTGGCATGGGAAACTGCTGATTCCATCCGATTAATCGAACTGCTGCGGGAAGATGCCGCTTTGACGATGCCGCCGATTCCAGCGTGGTTTTTGGGGCGTGCCAGCATCAAAGCCTTTTTGGATCACTTCGTTTTTGCAGGGCAGAAGCAAGGCGATTTCCGGCTGGTGGCGATCCATGCGAATGGCTGTCCGGCGTTTGCAACCTACCAGCGGGATCAGGCGGGAGTCTATCAAGCGAGTGCGATCCATATACTAACTATCCAAGATAACCAGATCACCCAAATCGATGATTTCCTGACGTTCGATGGACGGCTATTTGAGCGCTTTAATCTACCAAAATTCGGTTGACCGATGAGTTTTGGACTTTGTGACCGTCTTATAGATGTAACTGACTGAACCCAGTCAGTTATCACTATCATCCGAAGGACGAGTAAAGGAACAAAGTCATGAGTACAACCGAACCGATGACGACTTATCTGCTAACGATCCCCGGTACACTATTGCCCCCTAAACTCGAAGCGGCTCGTGCCGTACATAACAGCACGGCTGGCGCACCTCAAAAT
>JACDGI010000498.1:4133-6252 GCA_013821665.1 Anaerolineae bacterium | reverse complement strand
ATCAAAGGTCATCATCTGGCCGCCGAAGCCATTCTGAAATTTGAGCGCATCCTGTGGGCTGGCAAAACACAAATAATTGGGCTGGCAGCACAGGGTAATATCCGAATTGACGAGGTACGAAGCCGTACGCGCATTCACCACCCGCCCATAGATAAAGTCTTTTGCCAGTATCGAAATCGGCTGGTCAAATTCGGCTAGCAGTAAAATGCCACAGTGAGGGCAGCAAGCATAAACCGGCTCGCCATGTGTCGGTTGGATAATGACCTGCGTTCGGTCAGAAATCGGCGCATCACACAGATGGCACACTTGCAAAGCCCGTGTATGACGGGAATGGGCTTCCGCTCGGATCACCCCACCATGCACCTTTTCCACTTGTCCGCTTTGCGCCAGATGATCAAGGTCGCGGTGAACAGTCATGACCGATACACCCAAGCGGCTCACCAGTTCGTCAATCGAAAGGGATGAACGTTCGCTCAGCCACTCCAAAATTTGATGCTGTCGATTAATCGAGAAATCGGTCATAAAAGGCTCCGCCGATTTGGTATATTGTGTTAGATATCGCATATCCTATCACAATCTATCATTAGCCTAGAGGAGATGAGGACTCAAATCAAGTAATGTTCATCAAATTCTTATACGGGAGAAAATGGAATGTCGTGGATTAAGGCGGAGTTGCTAACCAGAACAAACTACGGCGAATCAAATTGCGGTGTTTCTGTTCGCGGCCATAATAAATAGACTTCCGTTCCTCTGCCTAAAGTACTGCGAATCTCGAAGCGGGCATCGATATCCTTCGCCCGTTCTCGCATAATCTGCGTGCCGAGCCCCTTTGAAGGTTCATCTACTGGAAAGCCCACACCATTATCACGGATACGAAACTCAATCACGTCAGCGCCGCCCCGTCCCACAATCCAAGCCTGCGCAGCTTGTGAATGTTTGATGATGTTGTTGAGGCTTTCCTGCACGATGCGATATACCGTCAGTTGAACATCCGGTCGTAGGATTGGATCGCCCTCGAACTCCAAATCAATCTGCATTGTCTGTCGGCTTTGAACTGCTGCCACGAGCTGCTGCAAGAGTTCTATGAAACGTACTCGCTCCACATTGCCGGGGCGAAGTTCCAATAGTAAAGTACGCATTTCAGCCATCGCGCCTTTAATCTGTGAATTCAAATCCGACAACAATTTCGGAGTACCCTCTTGATTCTGCTCCCATTTTCGTAGGATGACTTCACTCAGAACACTAGCCGAAAATAAGGTTTGTGTAACCGAATCATGCAATTCACGCGCGAGCTGCTGCCGGTCTTTCAGCACCGCTAATTCCTGAGTCTGTGTCGTCTGACGCGCATGAGCGATAGCAGCCCATGTTCGCTCGGCGGTCTCCTGAATCAGTTCCATTTCCTCGGTCGTCCACAATCGCGGCACTTTTTGATGCACCGAAAGTGCCGCCACTAAACGTCCGGCTTTAACGAGCGGCACAAGGATCTGTGAGCCAATATCTGAGTGCAGATAAGCGGCGCGTTCTTTCTCCGAAAATCGCGGATCTTGATGAACATCCGAGACAGTCAAAGGCTCTCCAGTTTGCGCGGCTTCAAGTAGCACCGAACTGACAACACCAATCGGATAGCGGCCAATAAGGTTTTCTACACCATCCGTGTAATTATTCTGGACGACGAAAAAAGAACCATCATCCGTAATTTCGCCATAATGTACTCGCGTGGCTTTCAAATGCTGTCCGAGAACGCGGGTCGCTTCTGATTGGATGATCTTCGGATCGGATAACGTCCTTAGTGCATCGCTCAGTTCAACACGGAAGGCATCACGCACGGCGGCCTTTTGTGTTGCGATTTCGCTCCGTTTGTGCTCTGTCACATCTTGATAAACAGCAGCGACACGGCGGCTGTCCGCTCCACCAACTTTAAATGCGTAGACGTTGTACCATACGCCCAACGGCTCGGCACTCAGCTCAAGGCGCTGACCTATCCCAGTTTTGGCGATCCCTCCAAAAAATTCATACCAGTGCTGTTCATAATTCGGGTCAAGTTGGCGCGTCGTCTTGCCGACCAATTCCGTTCCGGTCATGCGTATGGCTGCCGGATTCGCATCCACATACAGAATAT
>JACDGI010000498.1:2490-4123 GCA_013821665.1 Anaerolineae bacterium | reverse complement strand
TCGTCGAAAGTCATCTCGACCAGAATGTAGCCTTGATCCATCGAATTAAATAAGGTCTGATATTCCGATTCGCGCAGCGCATTCTCAGCGCGGATCAACTCATCATCGCTCGCACCCGGTTTTGTTTTGTCTGAGGATAAGGACTTTTCGGTATCTTCTCCGGCCAGCCGAAGCTGATCGACGCTCACAAGGAGGTGATTTAATTGTTCACGAAGGGCTGTCTGGTCGTTGGGTAAACGATCCATTTCATTACGGATCGCTTCGGCAGCATCCGCAATCCGTTGGTGAAATTCGTCCAAATTATTTTGTTCCATAAGCTTGCCACATCCTTAGGGATGGGTAATACGATCATACTGCTGCTTTATGCATTATCAAATCTCATTATGGATGCAAAAAGCCATAAAGTAGATGCACTATTTTCTGCCAGCCGTAGATCAAGCTGTTACCGTATTCAGCACACGCTCGAATACATCATCCCACGGACGCGCCATCACCGTCGGCACATCCAATCATGCTGCTTCCTGCATCAACCATTGGTTATAGAGCCAACTCAAAAAGCGATGAATCTTCACCGCTTTCGTTTTAGCGACTGACTGCTGACTTTTCCTGTAACTTACTTCTTGCGACTTGCAACTACCTTACTACGCCGCGCCACCCGCTGGCCCAACCCGCTGGGCAAACACAACATAGCGCTTGTTATCCACCTTATACGGATAGCAAGAAATCAGTGTCATTGTTGCCCCACTACGGGCATCCATCACCGACACATCCGTCGGCTCAACAATCTTGAAACTCGTGACCGAATATGTGAATTCCTGTGTTTGTGTTCGTACCGTAAATTGGTCGCCGACCTTCAACTTATCAAGGTCGCGGAATACTTCGCCATAAATATCGTTGTGGCCGGAAAGCACCAGATTACCCTGCTTGCTGCCGGGGTTCACGCCGTTCATGAGCATTCCCACGCCCAACTTCAGCGCTTCCCAATCTACACCAGCGACAATCTGGTGGCGCACGTTGATCTGCGGAATGCTGATCTGCACAGCGGTCTCGATAGTCGCTGGTGGCCGCGCACTAATCGGTATTTCAATCTGGTCAGCCACTAATCCCCGCAGCGATGCCGGAATTTCATTAATATTGAACTGAACATCGCCGTTGTCTTTCAGGATATGACCACCGGGCAGCACCACCGCGTTCAGTTGGATTTGGGGTGTCGGAGCCAGCGTTGGCATCGTGGCATTACGCTGTTGATCAGCCAGCGCCTGTGCCGATGCTGTCTCAGCTTGCAATTTACTCTGGGCCGTAATCATCTGGTAGCCGAGAAACAGCAAACCGACCACTGCCAGTCCCTCTACCAGAAACATCGACTGGTTGACAAAGTTCTTCCAGAAGCGCGATTTTTCTGCCGTTCGTGCTGGAGAATGATGCTCGTCTTCAAATTGAGGTGTTGTCGAATAACCCACCCGTGCGCTCATCGGTTCCGTAATCAACTGGGATGTCATCGGCGCAGGTGTAAATACATCAGGCACAGCCGGAACGGTCACCCCGGGAATTTGTGGGATTTGTGCGCCCGTTGTGGCTGTGGCAGCCGTGGATGGCTCTGATCCCACCATGCGTCCCGATCGCTTCATACGGT
>JACDGI010000498.1:0-2480 GCA_013821665.1 Anaerolineae bacterium | reverse complement strand
CGAGCCGTTTTTCGCGTTCTTCTCGCTTGCGGATGGCGAGAATTTTCTCAAGTTCTTCGATTGAAAGTTCGTCTACAGGTCGTTTATCGCGCATTGTTACCGTGTATTTGCCGAATTGCTAAGGTACTCCCATTATAATCAGAAGTAGTCATTTGCAAATTAAAGATCGGTTTGCTTCGGCGGATGTGAACATCAAAATAAGCTTCAGAAATGCAAAGTTACCAAAATAAAGCTCGTTTTATTGGCAGGTAGAGTGTTTTTGTAGGGACGGGATATATCCCGTCCGTTGCAATTTTTCCTACAACTCGGTTTGCTTCGGCAGCCATTCGTCCCGCAGCACGCCCATTTGGACTAAATCCACGTACTGCCCGTTACTCCACACATGGGCGCGTAGGCGGCCTTCTTCGATAAAGCCACAGGCTTTATAAGCGCTAATCGCACGAGGGTTATGCCCGTTGACTTCCAACCAGACTTTACGCATATTTCTCAAGCGAAAGGCATAACCAAGCAGCAAGGTAATGGCCTCGCGCCCATAACCCTTCGCCCAATAATCTTTATCACCGATGGTGATTCCGAGTTCACAGGTGCTGGCAACATTATCGTAGCGGAACAAAGCGCATTGGCCGATATATTTACCATCAACTTCAATCGCAAAAGCCGTGTCATCCCGTCCACCTTTTGCCACATCCTGATCGTATTCGGCTTGCAAACGCGCCAGCGATTGGGGATAAGGCGGATCACCACCACCCGATAGTTCAACCTCGACATCGTTGTTGAACTGCCATTGGCGTTCCAGATCGTCGCGGGTGATGCCGCGTAAGGTTACACGTTGACCAATCAGCATAACGCCTCCTTAAAATATAATTTACGCTTTGCCCGCGACTGCAAATACTTCGCGTTCAAAGAACCAGCGGAAGGGCGGCACATCGAAGGCCAGCACCCGTAACCCCGCCATAAAAATGTTCTCAGCACGGTCTTGTGGAGGACTATCCAACCACACCTTACCATCAAAACCCGCCGCCCGCAGCGCTTGACCCATGCTAATCATAGACTGCTCGTTGACATGTACATGCTGGTTAACCGCCACACCGAACTGGCGTGGATTTTTAGGATATTTCGCGCCGTCGCCCATCAAGGTACGGAAAGCCCGCACCACCGGATACGCATATTTGTCGTACCAAACATTGGGCGCGGTATGGATGATGAAGCGGCCATCCGGCTTCAACACACGATGAACTTCGAGCATCGCTGTGTGCAGTTCCCACGGATGCAGATGCTCCACCACATCGAACATCAACACACGGTCAAAACACGCATCGGGGAACGGCAGCATTTTCGCATCCGCTTGCATCACCGCCGTGCGACCGGGTTCAACACCGTTGATGCCTTGAATCACATTCTGCGACATCTTGACGGCCACCGCCGCATAATCAATACCGATGGAGTCAGCACCCAGCTTGGCACAGTGCCGCAAAATCTCGCCGCGTCCACAGCCGACATCCAGAATGGTCATGCCGGGGGTGATCTCTGCCAGTTTAAAAGCAGCACTCAGCCGCCGCGAAAGCTGTTCGCCTTCGGTCGTGGTGAATTCATCATAGCCCTCACACGCCGTCAGAAAATATTCTTCCGTATAGAGTGTCGAGGGGAGGGGTTGTTTTTCCTGTTCCGGTTTCAATATCACTGCCTGCTTAATGGAAATTTTTAACGGAATGAGTACGGGGATTATACAGAAGGTGGCACGGGTTACAACAGGTGTATCTCAAAACAGCCGGGATAAATTCGGTTTTGGGCAATTTTTCTCAAGCATTCAACGGTATCTGCACGTCGTTCGGTGTATGATTGATCATATTTAGACCTGTATTTGATGAAAGCGTAACCTTTTGAACTTGAAAACGGTAGAGTCATTAGGAGTATACGACTCATACCATGACCGGAGCTTAAGCTGTGGAACGCGGTAACGAGCAACGATTACTCCAACGAGTGCGCAAAGGTGATACGGATGCCTTTGCCAGTCTGTATCAGGATAATGTACAGGCTGTCTTTCGTTACATTGCCTATCGGGTCAATGATACGCACTTGGCCGAGGATTTGACGGGAGACGTGTTCATTCGGGCGCTCAAAAGCATCGGCACCTACGAAGATCAAGGCAAGCCTTTCCTCGCATGGTTGTACCGTATCGCCCATGACCGTGTGATTGATTATTATCGCCAAAAGAACCGTCGTCCGGAAGCCAGCGCCCTTGAGGATCAACCGCTTGAAGCGCCGGGGGATATGGATGCAACCCTTATACGTCGGCACGCGGCCAAAGTGCTGCGCGAAGCCATTAGTGATTTAACTGAAGACCAACAGCAGGTCATTATCTTACGTTTTATCGAAGGACAGCGTATCGAAATGGTGGCGGAACACATGGGTAAGCAAGCCAATGCCATCAAACAGCTCCAACATCGGGCGCTGAGTGCGCTTGCTGTGCGGTTGGAACG
>JACDGI010000497.1 GCA_013821665.1 Anaerolineae bacterium | reverse complement strand
GTTGATTGTCGCGGTGCATCATAACGCGCTGCCGGTCGGCTCACCGTGGCTGGATGATTACATGCGGATCACTAATGGCGAGGCTTTGCATCAAATTTTACTCAAGGCCAAAGATCGGCTGCGCGGGGTGTTCTTCGGGCATGTGCATCAGAACATTCAGATGCTGCAAGATGGCATTCTCTATACCAGTGCTTCTAGCAGTTGGAATCAATTCAACTCGTGGCCGGAGTCCAGCGAAACCGTTCCCGATGGCGAAAATCCGGGTTTCAATGTCGTCAGTGTCAGTAATACTCAGACCTTTATCCGTCGATGGAATTTTAAGGTGGAGTAAGAATTAATGATTTAGAATTAAATAGTTAAAAGGATAGCGAACGGACGGCATATATGCCGTCCCTACATTATTTCAGATAATAAATTAACCATATGCGTCAAAATCTTTGCATTGTTGTAGGGACGCGATATATCGCGTCCGGCATCTGATTAATATGGAACAATCACCTTATCCACAACGCAAATCACCCCGTCTGAAAGATCGAGATTACAGCGAAGATGGCGCATATTTCGTGACCATTTGTACGAGTAATCGTGATTATCATTTCGGTGATGTTGTTGACAGCGATATGAAACTCAACGCATATGGGCATCTTGCAACCGCATGTTGGTTATTGATGCCAAAACATTATAAGCAAGTTCAAATCGATTTATATGTCGTTATGCCTAATCATATACATGGTATCGTCATTTTGATGCAAGCCAATTTACCAAAGGAAAAGCAACGCAGTTTAGGGCAAATCATCGGCGCGTATAAAGCCGCTGTAACACGTCAGGTCAATCAACTTGAAACTTCTATTGTAGGCAATTTATGGCAGGAACGGTTTCATGATCATATTATTCGGAATGAGGCCGATCTTAATCGCATCCGCGAATATGTTATAAATAATCCAAAGTTGTGGGAGAAAGATACATTTTACAGTCATACCTAGAATACAATGGTGGTATTTGCCAGCCGGACGCGATATATCGCGTCCCTACATTCTTACTCCCACAGGTGTAGGGACGGCATATATGCCGTCCGTTCTTAATCCTCCGCAACATTTCTCCTATCCTATGCAACATTCGCAACCTATGCTATCGTTGCGCGCATTCCTCTACAAAAATACATGGAACAATCAAGCAAATGGCAATTGATTACGTCATTGACTACAAGTGCTATCCCAAGCAAGAAATAACCACCGAAGGCATCCTTGAGCGCATTAAAGGCCGCGCCCGTGCCGAAGCGGTGATCAAACTTTTCCGTGACAATGGTGATAACCGTCCGGTGCCGGAAATCGGTTTCGAACTGGAACGCACCACCGCCAGCGGCGAGTCCGAAACCAAAATTGTCATGATACAAGACCTGCTCAACCAGTCGGATGAATTACTGCAATATGAGCATTATTGCGCGGGCTGCCCAGCCAACAATACCGGTGGACCTTTCGGCTGCATCGGACAAATCGAGTATCCGATTTCCGGCAAGGCGGAACTGTGGTTACTGAACCAACTGCCGGTGCCAATTGAAACCTTACCGTGGATGCTGCTACGTCAGGGCTTGCAGGAATTCAAAGCGGCAGGTGAAGCTGTCAGTTCGATGCGTAACGAAGGACAGCCTTTCTTCCAAGAAAAAGGTGTGCTGGTTCGGCAGTTGGGCGAATATATCATCAACACTAACCAACTCTTTGAGATGTTGTTTCTATTGGGGCATATCAAACCATCTTATGGGGCGACACTCTTGATGTTCTTCAACGTTATCCGCCGCGATATGAACGCTGACGAAATCATGTCGTTGGCACCTTCGCCGGAAGATGTTACCGAGCGCTATCCGATGCTGTTGACACCTGATCCTGATGATGATTCGAGTATTCGTCAATTTAAGCAGTATTTGCGGGCGATTTATCTGGCGTGGGTTCTCAATGTGCGCGTGTTATTGGATGTCTGAGCTGCGGGGCGGCATGGTGGCTAATAGTTCGGTGGCGGTTTCGCGCACTTCGGGGTTGGTGTCCCGCTGGCTAATGTAAAAAACGAGTTCAAAGATGCGGTCGTAGGTCAAATAAATACTCAAACCTTGCAACGCAATTTTACGCGTTCCGGGGTTCGGATTGCGGAGGACTTCTTCTGCAAGCGCAGAGACGTTAAATCGGTCATGTGGTGCCATGATAGACCCTTTAGTGACTATCTAACTGGCCGAGTTTAGCGCATACGAATACTTAACGCCCTTTACTATATCACATCTTTGACAATTTACAATCAAGTATTGACCAAAGTACTAGCTAATCTTAACGCGGACTGTAACGTCGCATTGCAGCTTGTAATAAATCATGGGGCAGTGCATAGGCCATGCGTCCTTTAAAGCCCACAGTTGTAGTGGCAGCCACCAGCGAATTAATTACGGCTTCCTCAACGGCCTCTGCCACGCCATCGAACAACCAATTCATATGTGGATACGGCATCATGTTCACGCTGAACGGTGCGGTTGGTTCGCTCGGAATGTTATTGCCCGTCGAAAAGGCGAGGAACAAATCACCGCTGCCGTTGTGTCCCACGCAGCCTGTCCGCGCCAAACCGATGGTCACACGCTGCGCCAAACGGCGGCATTGTCCGGGAAGTAACGGCGCATCCGTCGCCAAAATAACAATGATCGACCCCGGCTGCTCTGGTTCATCCCATGCCGAGGGGATCAAACTTGTCGGAATTTCACGACCAACCGGCACACCATCCACGCGGAACAATGTCCGATCACCGTGATTGGCTTGCACCAATGCTCCGACCGTATAACGTCCACTCGGCGTATCCACCAAGCGCGAAGCCGTACCGATGCCGCCCTTGAAGTCGTAACAGATCATGCCTGTACCACCACCCACACAGCCCTCTTCCACCACCCCACCGTGAGCATTCTGAATCGCCTCGATGACATGCTCCGGCTGCACATGAAAAGCATTGATGTCATTCAGCCAACCGTCATAGGTTTCGGCCACCATCGGCATGACCCATTCGTGTGCGCCGAACTGCTCGGTCGAATAGCGCACCAGTGTATCCCGCACAATACCCACCTGATGCGTGTTAGTGATGGCAATCGGCGTGGTCAATAAGCCCGACTCGTCAATCCAATGCGTGCCGGTGAAATCACCGTTGCCGTTCAGCACATGAAAACCCGCGAAACAGTGATGATCCCAAATCGGTTCCTCGCGCGGGAAGATCACCGTTACGCCTGTGCGTGCGACGCGTGGCTCATCGGCGATAATGGTCGAATGGCCGACTCGTACCCCCGGCACATCCGTAATCGCGTTGTACTTGCCTGTTGGAATAACACCCATATGGATGCCCAAATCGCGTAAACGTGGTTTTGCCATTTAACTTACCTGTCCTCCGAACTGCTTCACAACCTGCCGCGCAATCACCATCCGATGCACTTCCGACGCGCCATCATAAATGCGGAAGGCACGCGCCGCCTCGAACCATCGACTGAGCGGCAAATCGCGCGAAATACCCTTCGCCCCACAAATTTGAATGGCTCTGTCCAACACCTTATTGACCGACTCGGCCACAAACACCTTGCACATCGAGGATTCTTGCCGCGCATCATTGCCATTCGCCAACAGCCATGCCGTATGCTGGATCATCAGCCGTCCTGCATGGAGTTCAGTGGCTGAATCCGCCAGCATCCACTGAATGGATTGATGCCCACTGAGCGCACTGCCGAATGCCTCTCGCTCAGTCGCATATTGAGTCGCGATTTCCAGCGCCCGTTGGGCGATACCTGTCCAACGCATACAATGGGTCAAACGTGCTGGGCCTAAACGCTTCTGAGTCAATGCGAAGCCCTGCCCTTCTTCACCAAGTATCGCGCTGTTCGGCAGCCGCAAATCGTGAAACTTTATCTCGCAGTGACCACCGGGGTCATTCCCACCCATGATCGGCACACGCCGTATAATGTCGATGCCTTGTGAATCAATCGGCGTGAGAAAAATAGTCGCACCCTTATGCGTCGGCACATCGGGGTTCGTCACCGCCATAATAATCAGAAAGGCCGCGCCATCCGCCCCGCTGGTAAACCACTTGTGACCGTTAATCACCCAATCGTCACCATCACGCACGGCTCGTGTTTGCAGCATATTGGGATCAGAACCTGCGCCGGGGGCTGGTTCGGTCATAGCAAAACCGGATCGCGTTTCACCCGCAGCCAACGGTTTCAAATAGTGTTCGGCCTGTTCAGGAGTGGCGAACATATGCAACAGATGCATATTGCCTTCGTCCGGCGCGGAACAATTCAGCGCTAACGGCCCTAATGTACTGCGTCCTGCCGCTTCAAATACCGGCACGATTTCTTCCAGCGTCAGCCCCAACCCACCGAGTTCCTTAGGCAGTTGAGGCGCAAAGATGCCTTCTGCTTTAGCTTTAGCTCGCAGATCAGCGAGGGATTCCGGTGTTAAGCCATCGATGTGTTCGTCAACATGTGCTTCAAAGGGAATAACCTCGAGGTCAACAAACTGGCGCACCCGCCGCGTAATATCTTGCACATGCGCTGGCACCGAAAAATCCATGATGAAACTCCAAAAAAGTATTTTAAGTCGCGCATCCAATCAATCTGCTTCGATTTGCACGGTTATAAATCGCATAAAGTCCGGAACACCTGATTTGCACCTTTTAAAGGCAGTCGACGTTAATCGGAACTGCTGCATACCAGATTTGGTAGATCGATGCGCTGTCCGCCGGATGCCGTCACATAACCGTTACCACTGAAAAAACCTTTAAAAGTCTTTGATCCTGAACGCGGTGGCACCGCATAAGTCTGTGTCGTCTCTAAGGAATTGATGGTAATCGAAACTGAACTGGAACCCGGCGGCACATTATCGTAATTGACGATGACATCGCCGGAACTTGAACCACACTTCCAACTCGCGCTGAAAGGTGGCGGCTGGGCTTGGCGCGGGATCGTCACCGTTTGCGAAGTACACGCAACCTGCCCGTTAACCAGCGCTTGCACAAACCACGACATCTGGAAGTTTTGCCCCGCATTGAATAGGTCATAGGTGACGTTGGTGCCTGAACTATCGGTTGTGCCAAAACCCGCCACATTCAGGCGATAACTGGTCGCGCCGGGTGCTGGATCCCAATAAAATGTATTCTCGCCGTAAGCCAAACCATCCAAGGGCGAAGTGGCTTTGAAGTTGGTGCAGTCTGCTTTGCCAGTAGTATTGACAGTAGTGCCAGTCGATGTCGGCACGGTTGTGGGGCGCGGTGTAATCGGCACAACACGGTCGGGCACCGTCACCTTGTAATTCAGGACATCCGGGGAAATATCCTCCAATACCTGCAATTGATCGAGTTCAGCCTTGGGGATCGGCAGCACAGCCCCAAACCGGCCCGTGACATCGCCGTTTTCGTCCAATCCCGCTTCCGTCATATAACCTGCCGGAATCACCTGATTACCAATGCGTCCAGTGCCGTCAATCGTCCCAATCTGGAACTTTTTATCTTGCGTCGTCTTGAAGATCAAAGTTGAGCCAAGCTGCACATCAACCCCATTGGCGGTAATTTGAATCTTCACATTTTTCGGCCCTTGCACCATCAGCAGCGACGGCGCATCGGCACAGTTCAATCCCGCTACATCCGATTTCAAACGAAAGGCTTGCATCGGGGTTTGCGGAACACCATTCACAACCGGCAGTGTGTTGATGTCGGCATCGCTCGTCACCAGATCGCGGCTGATCCAGCCAACGACCGTAGCACTCAACGTCACACGAATCCATTGGTTGTCATCGCTGATGCCGTCGGCGGTCAATTCAGTACCAACGGGCGCACTCCCCACCACATTGGCGTTACGGGTCGGGCCGCTGCGAACATTGGCGGATGTCGTCACTTTGACGGTAATCGGCTGTGGTGTAGGTGCAGTGCTAGGCGGCGCGACAGCATTTTCGATTTGCGAATTGCCCAGCAAGATAAAGCGCACGGCTTGCCCCGGCAGCGAGTCCGGTATATTAGCCTGTACGCTCATGACCGCTACGCCCCACTGGCTGAGGTCTGTATCCAACGGCGCGGTAGAAATTGACGCGACGGTACTCAATGTGGCTTGGTCGGATGGCTTGGTGAAAAAATCGTCAGCCACCGCTTGCGAAAAGGTTGCGCCCACTTTGTTAAAACCATAACAGGCGGTATTACGCGCTAAACCGCCGCAATTCGGGCCAATAGCTGCCAGCGCTTGTTTAACCAATGTCGGACAGCTTCCGCC
>JACDGI010000496.1 GCA_013821665.1 Anaerolineae bacterium | reverse complement strand
CAATCTATTGCAAATTCGTCTGAAGTTGTTAAAGAACCCACCACCGAACGGGAACGTGTTCGCGCTCAATTGATGGCGGCGGGCATACTCGTAAAACCAGAGGATATGGGTATTCCGGCAGATTTGGAATATGTCTCGGATGAGGAATTGCTCGAAATTGGCATTTTACCAGAGGGAGCGCCCACGTCAGATCAACTGATTGATGAAGATCGAGGGCCACGTTGAGTGCTTATTTCGTTGATACAAGTGCTTTAGCAAAACGCTATATCAGGGAAATGGGTTCAACATGGACACGCAGTTGGCTTCATGTAAGCGGTGGAAATCAGATATTCGTTTCCGAATTGATTCGCGTGGAAATGTTTTCGCTTCTGCATCGGTATAAACGGATGAATCTGTTTTCAAATGCTTCGATTGGGCGAATGCAAAATGCTTTCTTGAATCATTTTCAATCGGAGTATTCAGTTATTGCCTTGAATGAAGCCCTGATAACTGAAGCAGCGGATTTAGCAGCAAAACATCCCCTACGTGCATTAGATAGCATTCAATTAACCTGTGGACTGGTAGCAGCACATTCAGTAAATTAGCCAATAATTTTTGTCAGCGCCGATACTAATTTACTCGCTGCTGCGACTGCCGAAGGACTAGCAACAGATAATCCGAATTTGCATCCATAATAATCTTTTTACACTTGAGGACTTTACAGTATGCCTATTCCCCGTGATGAAATTCTCCGCCGCTTACAGGCTCAACGCGCCGCTGGCAAGCCGATTATTGGCACTGGCGCAGGCACCGGAATCTCGGCCAAGTTTGAGGAAGCTGGCGGTGCTGACCTGATTATCATTTACAACTCTGGCCGTTACCGCATGGCTGGACGCGGTTCGTTAGCAGGCTTGATGGCTTACGGGGATGCCAACGCCATCGTCATGGAAATGGCGGGTGAAGTGCTGCCAGTCGTCAAAAATACACCCGTGCTGGCAGGCGTTAATGGCACCGATCCCTTCCGCGTTATGCCTTACTTTTTGAAGCAGGTTAAAGAAATCGGCTTTTCCGGTGTGCAGAACTTCCCAACAGTCGGCCTATTCGATGGCATCATGCGCCAGAACTTGGAAGCCACCGGCATGGGCTACGACAAAGAAGTCGACATGATCGGCATAGCTCACGACATGGATCTCTTCACCTCCCCTTATGTTTTTAACCCCGATGAAGCGCGGGCCATGACCAACGCTGGTGCGGATTTACTGGTGTGTCACCTCGGTTTGACGACTGCTGGAACTATCGGCGCAGGTGTTGCGCCTTCGCTGGATGAAGCCATCGGTCGCGTCATGGAAATGGCCGATGCCATCTGGTCGATCCGCAAAGAGGCGCTGGTGATTTGTCATGGTGGGCCATTTGATGAACCGGATAATGTTGGCAAGGCGCTCAAACAGATGCCGGGAATCGCGGGCTTTTATGGTGCTTCCAGCGCTGAACGCTTGCCGATTGAGAAGGCCATCACCGCACAGGTCGCCGCATTCAAAGGCTTACAGGTGGGTTAAAACAACAGCTTTTTGACAGGCAGCAACGCCGTGTTACAATATATCCATTCACCCTGTATACAGGCTGTATACTGAGCAATGGTATCAGCCTCAAATGTTAAAATAAGCACTGAAAATCGTCCAACTATCAATGAGTGCTTAAAGCAAACGACTATGGGAAGACTCGAACATTACCTCGCGGAACAATCGGACTACTTGCATGATGGCGATTCGATGCGCCGCAGCGAAGTGGCCTATGTGCGCATCAAAGATGCGTTGCAACATGCGGGTCTGGAACCGGGTGAGCCATTGTCCGAACCGCAGTTATCGAAGATGCTTGGTATCAGCCGGACTCCGGTGCGCGAAGCCTTACAACAATTGGCGCAAGAAGGTTTAGTGCATGTCATTCCGGGGCGTGCGGTAACAGTTGCATCGCGTTCAGTGCAGGATGTGTTAGATGTCATCCACATGCGCTCACTTTTGGAACCGGAACTCGTGCGTTTAGCCGCCGAGTCCGCCAGCGAGGAACAGCGTACCACCTTTCGCGACATGATGAACGAGATGGAAGCTGCGCTCAAAGAAGATAACTACAACGCGTGGTCAAAAGCTGATGTGATCTTCCACGACACCATGAGCAAAGCCTGCCCCAATCCACTTTTGGGTGAAACAGTCGTCATGCTGCGTAACCGTGTGCATCACCTCGCCAAAACCGACTCACGTCATAATCCAGCACGGTTAACGGCTTGTACGGCAGAACATCGCTGTATTGTGGATGCGCTGCTGGCACACGACGGTAAGGCTGCCGAGGAAGCCATGCGCGACCATCTGGCAATCTTGCGCGAGAGTATGTTCAATAAATTGATGTACGGGCAGTAAAAATACGCGTTGTAGGGGCGTACAGATGTACGCCCATTGATAAATTAGGTTAGTCTGCGTGGGCGTTATTTCGGTGCCCATGTTTATTATGAAAAAATCTATAGGAGATGCTAAAAATGAAGATTTGTATGCATAACTGGATGCGCCCTGAACCGATTGAACACACCATTGACCGCATGGTTCGCTTCGGCTATGACGGCATACAGATTATGGGCGAGCCGCGTAAATACGATTGGAAACAAGTTCGCGGATTACTCGATAAAAATAAACTCCAATGCTTCGGCTCCGTCAGCATCATGGGGCGTGGACGTGACCTCATCCATGCTGATCCTTGGTACCGCGAAATGACCGTCGCTTACCTCAAAGAATGCTTGGATATGGTTCATGCGCTGGGCGGCAAAATATTCACCTTGGTTCCCAGTGAAGTCGGCAAGATTGTAGCCATGTCTGACGCTGAAACCGAATGGGGCTATGCAGTTGAGGGCATCAAGAAAGTCGATGACCACGCCCAAAAACTTGGCATCCGCATCGGCTTGGAACCGCTGAACCGCTTCGAGACCAATTTCCTCAACCGCCACGATCAGGCCATTAAGTTAGCGCAGGATGTCGGGGGAAATGTCGGCGTGTGCCTCGATGCTTTCCACATCAACATCGAAGAAGCCGATATGTATCAGGCTATCACCACCACTGCCAAAGGTGGCTATCTGGTGGATTTCCACGTAGCCGATAACAACCGTCATCCACCGGGAGAAGGTGCGCTCGACTGGAAGAAAATTATTTCAACTTTGAAAGCTGCCGGTTATAACGAACAACTCACTAGCGAATTCGTTGTGCCGTTGGATCGTTCACCTCTGGCGACCAAGATGGCGGACTCTGGCACGACTGCCACTGATGCCGAACTCAAATTCATCCGTGATCATGGCAGTGACCTAATGCCCGATGCGGAATATTCCAAGCATGTTGAAAATACCATTAAACACCTTCGTGCGAGTGGTGCATAAAATACGGAAATTGTGGGCACACGGCCGTGTGCCCCTACAGAAATCGTTTATTAAAAATAGGATTATTTTATGGCGACCGTGCTTTTAATTGGCACGTTGGATACCAAAGGGCCGGAGACGGCTTACCTGCGAGACTACGTGCGCCAACTTGGTTGTGCAACACTGGTATTGGACTCCGGTATCTTGGGGGAAGCCGTCGGCATCCAAGCGGATTTCACACGGGCACAGGTGGCGATTGCTGCCGGAACGAGCATTGATGCGCTGCGGAATGCTGGAACACGCGGCAAAGCGGTGGAAGGCATGTTGAAGGGTGTCCGCAAAATGACGCTCGAACTGCTGGCCGCTGGCAAGATTCACGGAGTGGTGGCGCTGGGTGGGGCGGAAGGTTCGGTGTTGGCAGCAGCCGCCATGAAGGAACTACCGATTGGCTTCCCCAAATTGATCGTCTCACCGATTGCCTCCGGTCAACGCAAATTCGCGCCTTTCGTCGGCACCCGTGATGTGATGGTGATGCACTCCATTGTGGATATTCTCGGCCTGAATCCGATTAGCCGGACGGTGTTCGAAAGCGCAGCCGCTGCAATAGCTGGTATGGCGAAAGCCTATGAATTGTCAGGTAGGGGTTTGCCGACGGCAAACCCGTCCGATACACGCAAGGCCATCGCTGCAACAATGCTCGGTAACACCACAAAACCCTTGATGCGGGTGCGTCCATGCGTGGAAGCGATGGATATGGACTTCGTGATCTTCCATGCCAATGGTGTAGGTGGTGTGGCGATGGAAGAATTGATCGCACAGGGACAGTTCGCGGCGGTGTTGGATTTCACACTGAGCGAGATTGCCGGACAAATTGCGGGGGGATTCCATGTGGGTGGTGCGGGACGGATGGACGCGGCAGCCCAATCCGGTGTGCCACAGGTGATCGTGCCGGGGTGCTTAGACTTCATCGTGTTTGGTGCCAAACATGAAGTACCGGATCATCTCAAAGATCGTCCGATGTATTACCACAATCCGGAGTTCACATTGGTGCGCGTGACACCGGAGGAACAGATCGCGGCGACACAGTTTCTACTGGAAAAACTCAACCAATCCACAGGGCCAGTAACCGTGATTGTGCCTACGCAAGGCGCTTCGGTGATGGATATTGAGGGTGGTGCCTTTTATTTACCGGAACTCAACCGCCAGTGTTGGGACATACTCAAAAATGGTTTGAAAGTAGGCATCCGTTACCGTGAGGTTGATGCCCATATTAACAGTGATGCCTTTGCCGATGTGGTATTCGAGGAACTCAAGCAAATACTGACTTAACCGCAGAGGCGCAAAGAGCGCAGAGAAAATACAGATAACCACAGAGACACAGAGCAATACAGAGAGAAAAGCTATAAGCAGGAGATCGGATTATGGCAGCGATACGCTCAGCAAAATCATTGAATTTCCCTTCGTTTTGTATGGGAGATTTGAGCTACGTCGATATTCAGGAATATCTGAAGCACTCGGATACCATCCTCATTCCCAAAGCCAGTTTGGAGCAGCATGGCCCACATTTACCCCTGTATTGCGATACGATAACCGCGACTGAAGTAGCCACCAGAGCGGGTGAGCAAGCCGGTATCATGTACACGCCGACATTGTGGTTGGGCTATTCGCCACAGCATATGCGGGCACCGGGCTTCGGCGCAGGGACGATTACACTGCGGGCGGATACTTACATGAACGTGTTGTATGACATCGGGCGCAGTTTGGTACATCACGGCTTCAAGCGGCTGATTTTCGTCAATGGACATGGTTCGAATGTCAAAGTAGTTGATCCGGTTTTGCGACGGTTACGCAACGAAACCGGCGCATTGATTGCCTACTATAAACCGTATGCCGAGCGTTACATCGGCATGTTGAAGGATGTACTGGAAGGGCCTGTCGAGGAGACTCCGGGTTGGCACGCAGGTGAGCTAGAAACGTCGCAGGTGTTGGCACATAACCCCAAGTTGGTGCGCTTGGATCGTGCTAAGAGCGATAAAGCACATGCCCCTAAATGGTTGGGTGACGCGTGGGCGAAAAATGACGGAATGCCGGATGCCGAATTCCAAGGGTATCAATATTTCAACTTCCCATTTGACCACGAAGAATTTACCGACTCCGGTACGATGGGTGTGCCCCAACGTGGCACGGCAGCCAAGGGCGAAGAGGCTTTTAAACGCTTCACCAATCATCTGATTGACGCGGTGGAAGAACTCGAAAAAGTCGATGTTACCATCAAGAATCAGGATTGGAGCGAGGGGAAAGCATGGTAACTAAGGACGCGAACAGCATACTTGCGGATTCGCTTGGGAAAATTGTAGGCAGTGAGCATGTACTTGCGGCTTCTGAAGCCCGAACCAAATATGCCAGTGACCAATGGTGGTATGCCATAGCCTCAGCCGCAGCCGGAGAAGCCATTAGCAAGCCGGATGTTGCCGTTAGCCCAACGACACCGGAGCAGGTAGCGCAGATTGTCAAGCTGGCGAACAGTTTGCATGTGCCGATTACACCGTGGGGCGGCGGAAGCGGTGTGCAGGGTGCGGCCAATGCGGATCAGGGTGGAATTATCCTTGATTTGAAGAAGCTGAATAAAGTGCGGTCGGTTGATAAAAAGTCGCTGACCTGCGTGGTAGAAGCCGGGAAAATCTGTAAGGAATTCGAGGCCGAACTGAATGCCGACGGTTATTCCTTTACCCATTATCCGGCATCGACCGAGTGGGCGACCATTGGCGGTTCGATAGCAGCGCGTGGGTCGGGTGTGCTTTCGACCAAATACGGCAAGATCGAAGACCATATTCTCAGCCTCGAATTTGTGACACCAACTGGCGAACTGGTGACGACACCTTCAGTACCGAGACATGCGGTTGGGCCGGAACTGACTCAACTCTTGATTGGGTCGGAAGGCACATTAGGGATT
>JACDGI010000495.1 GCA_013821665.1 Anaerolineae bacterium | reverse complement strand
ATAAAACTTATTGACTAAGGATTAGGCTCATGTCCGATTCATTGCGCCCATCACCCAAATATAAACCTGTCTCGTTATTCGTCACCTGCATTGTGGATATGATTTATCCGCAAACGGGCATCTCGGTTGTCGAAATACTCGACCATTTAGGCATCGAGGTCAAGTTCCCGATGAGCCAAACGTGCTGCGGGCAAGTCGGCTTTAATTCGGGTTTCTGGAACGATGCCCGCGAAGTAGCCAAATCTTTCCTGACCACTTTTGCGGACGCGGAAGTGATTGTAGCGCCGTCGGGCAGTTGCAGTTCGATGATCCGGCATTATTACCCTGAGCTTTTCAAAGATGAACCGGAATGGCTGGAACGGGCAACGTGGGCGGCCAATATCACATGGGAATTCACCGAGTATCTGGTGGATGGTTTAGGCATCACCGATATTGGCGCGGCGTTGCCTCCGACCAAAGTAGCCTTCCATGATGCGTGCCACGGTTACCGCTTGATGGAGCTTAAAGATCAGGCGCGGACGCTGGCAAACAATGTCAAAGGCGTGGAAGTGACGACGCTCAACGGGCATGACCAATGCTGCGGCTTCGGTGGACTGTTCGCGGTCAAGATGCCGGAGATTAGCAACGCCATGCTGACCGATAAAGTTAAAAATATCAATGCAGTCGAAGCCGATGTTATTATTACAGGTGATGCGAGCTGCCTGACGCAGATGAACGGCGGACTCAGTCGACAACAATCCAGCCGACGTGTACAGCATATTGCTGATTTCCTCGCCAGCGGACTCAAAGAAAAGAAAGCGGAATCCTCATGATTATTGTTGATATGCACCGCGACATTGCTTACGACGCGATTGACTGCGACCGCGATTACCGCATGAGTATCGCAGAAAGCCGACGCTTAGAAACGGGTATCAGCCATCCGAGACGGCGGGGAAAATCGGCCACAGGTTTGCCGGATGCTATCGCAGCCAATATCGCTTTTGTCGGTGCCACCTTATTTGTTGAGCCGCAGGATTTTAAGCCGTGGGGCGGGTTAAATCCGCTGGCACATGCGCTCTCGTCTTACAGCACACCGCAGGAAGCCCACGATGTGGCGATGAAGCAGTTGGAGTATTACATCCAACTGGCAGCCAGCAACTCGAATGTGCGGATTGTGGACAGCCGAACCGATTTGGATGCGGTGCTGGCGACGTGGGCTGATGGGGCTGATCCAGCAAAGCGCCAACAGGGCATGATTATCCTGATGGAAGGCGCTGATCCGGTGATCGAGCCGAGCCAATTTGGGACGTGGTACGAACGGGGTGTACGCATCCTCGGCACATCATGGAGCCGGACGCGCTACGCAGGTGGGACGCAAGCGCCGGGGCCATTGACCGATTTAGGTCGGCAGCTATTGAAGGAAATGGCGAAGTTCAACGCAATCCTTGATGTTTCGCACATGGCGGAAGAAGCCTGTATGGAGTCGCTCGAAACCTATCCCGGCCCGCTGATTGCGAGTCATGCAAACCCACGGGCTTTCTGCAATACGGATCGTCATTTAACGGACGAAGCCATCAAACTGCTGGCGAAACGCGACGGTGTGATGGGCTTGGTTTTACTCAGCTTGTTCTGGAAAACCGACTGGAAACCGGGGGAACCCATCCATGTTGACCGGATAGCCGACGCGGTGGACTATATCTGCCAACTGACGGGCAGCAACCGGCATGTGGGCATCGGCACCGATTGGAACGCGGGCATGGGCACCGATGAATATCCCAACGACTTCGACACCGTAGCTGACTTATGGAAGATCACAAATGCGCTGCGGATGCGGGGTTACAGCGAAGCGGATCTGGATGCGATTACGTCAGGCAACTTTCTACGCAAGCTGCGTGAGGGGTTGCCGGAATAAGGCAAAGCATTTTTAACCGCAGAGACGCTGAGAACGCAGAGATCAAGGCGGAGTGATTTAACCATAGAGCTAGAGAGAAAATGGGAGTGAAATACTCCTATTTTTATTTGATGCGGAAAATGCAAAATTTGCACAAAATGCACAAGTTTCCGCCGAAATGGCAGGCGGATGTGAGGGAGCAATCCGCTGAAATGACATTTTTGCGTGGCGGCTGGCTCGGCTGATGCCGCCAGTGCAGCGGTTGGCTCCCGTATGTCCGCCGCCGCACAATTGGCACTGCCGTCGCAGCGGATGTAAGGGAGTGAGCCGCCAAAATGCAATGCGGATTAACCACAGAGACACAGAGAAGAGTGAGAAGAAATACAGAGTGAATTTTGACATAATGGCTCAATGACCCAAAAACGTAGACATCATAGACTTATGGTGGTGGTCATCGGGTATGATCGATTAAAAGGGCGGAACATGTTCCGCCCCTACATTGACATGTCTTGAAAATAGACTATCACATACTTTAATAACCACTATTAGACTTATTATAGCACAAATATTCTTATTTAAGTGTTAGAATAGACAAACTTTTGAGATGGTTATCCAACAGGTTTTTGAGCAAGTATTTGATGAGCAGTGCGTTAAAGAACGGATGATTTTTCTCGGTCGTGCCTATGTGTCCTATGATGTGACCGACCAACTAGCCACCTCTTCCATTTGGGAAGTGTGTTAGGGTGGTTATGTAGAAACAACTTATGGAGGTTTCGTTATGCGACGAATTTTAGGAATAGGACTGGCGCTTACTTTATTGACAGGGTTGAGTGCATTCACTCCAGCAGCCGCGCAGGATAGCGCTGTGGCACGCCTCAAAGCACCGGATGGATTTACGGTTGGATTATTCGCCAAAGGTTTGAATAAACCCCGCTTGATGACGGTGGGTGATGATGGCAGTCTGTATGTGGCTGAAGAAGGTGGCAGCAGTGTTACCCATTTAACCGATGCGGACGGTGATGGCGTGGCTGAAAAGCAGGATGTCATCGCCCAGAATATGCCACTGGCACATGCAGTAGAATGGCATGATGGTTGGCTGTACGTTTCCGAAGGCAACCAGATCGAACGTATACAGGATGCGGACGGCGATGGCAAATTTGAAGGACGCGAAGTCGTCACGACCAACATTCCAGCAGCCGTGCATCATGTGACGCGCACGGTTCACTTCGGGCCGGATGGCAAGATGTATGTCAGTGTCGGTTCGAGCAGCAATAATGATCCCGAAACCGATCCTCGCCGCGCGGCAATTCTGCGCTTCAATCCAGATGGCAGTATTCCCGATGACAACCCCTATGCAAAAGATGCAGATAAACAACGCCAACCGATCTGGGCGGAAGGTCTGCGGAACAGCATCGATTTTATTTTCACAGCGGATGGCAAGCTGTGGGCTGACCACAACGGCAGTGATGATCTCGGCAACGATATTCCACCCGAAAAAGTGGTGATCAACGTCGAAAAAGGCAAGAATTACGGTTGGCCGTACTGCTACACACCGGCTCAGGGTGCGGTTCCAGCGGGTACGGTTGATGTGCAGGATACGCGTGTGCCATTCGGTGGCAGCATCTCAAGCTGCGACCAATCGGCACCCGCGCTGTTCACCGATCTCGCCCACTCGGCTCCTATCGGCATGACGATGTACAGCGGAACGGCTTTCCCGGCTGATTATCAGGGAAACATCTTCGAAGCCTATCACGGTTCATGGAACAGCACCCAACCGCGTGATTGTAAGGTGCAAATGATCGTGGTTAAGGACGGCGTGCCTGTATCATCTGAACCCTTCCTGACCGGCTTCCGCGACAACGATCAACAAGACTGCGCCAGTGCATGGGGTCGTCCTGCGGGTGTGGCGGTCGGCAAGAAGGGCGAGTTGTTCGTGAGCGATGACCAGAACGGCAATGTTTACCGCGTGGTTTATACCGGCTAAACTGTCGATAAAAGCGATTCGAGTAACATTAGAAGGAGTGAGGTCTTTGGCCTCGCTCCTTTTTTTGTTGTCGAGAGGCTGTTTAACAAATTGGGGTGGAGAAAGAACCCCCACCCTAACCCTCCCCCGCAAGCGATGGAGGGAACCAATGCAAAAGCGATGGGTTTTATCTCGAAAGTTTCGATAAGACACTAAATACGATAAATATCATTCAAGTTATGAGACGAAGCAATTAGGGGGATTGAGAAAATGGCAAAAATTATTGTAACCACAGACGACGCACCCAAATCAGCGGCCTACAGCCAAGCCGTAAAAGCCGGAGGATTGGTTTTTGTAGCTGGTCAGGGGCCATTCGATCCCAAAACCGGTGATGTGGTTGGCGCGACAATCCAAGAGCAAACGGCGCAGTGCTTAAGGAACATCGAAGCAATCCTGAAGGCGGCGAACAGTTCGCTTAATCAGGTTGTGAGCGCGACCTTCATATTAGGCGAAGAAAGTGACTATCCGGGCATGAACGAAGAATGGATGAAATGGTTCCAAACCAATCTACCAGCCCGCCAAGGCGCAAAACTGCCGATCCGTCCTAAGGGGATGAAAATTTCTATCGCGATTATTGCTGAGGGCTAAAAGGTTTGTCCGATAATCAGATATATCATTGTTTGCCTCGCTGAGGGCTAATGGTCTTTTACATATTAAAGTGGTAATCAATGGTCGATAATTTTGCCTTCGACCAAGTGAATTAGTGTAGGGATGAGGCCTGCCTCATCCGTTGGCGAAATACCATTCCAATTAGTAAATCACCATAAGCCACTCAGCTAATCACCAGACAAGTCTGCTAAAGCGACTTCAAAGACAAACAAGATGAAATTGTGAACAACAAATCCGAATTATAGGACGGGCCTTAAACACCTGATGGCAGGAAATTCAATTGGTTCGCTATTGCGCTACACGACAGGATAATACTTCCCTATACTGTGGTGATACTTCGATTTTCTTTTTAACGCTTTTCAATAAGAGACAGTGAGGCAAACTGATGACCGATTCCATACGCGATTTACTGCATTCCGTGGCTGACCGCGCTGCGACCTATTTAGAGACCCAAGACGAACGTGGTGTAGCACCCTCGGAAGCCGCCATCCAACGCTTGAGCGAGTTGGATGAAGCACTGCCGGATGCCCCTACCGCGCCGGAAAAAGTCCTCGCGATGCTGGATGAAATCGGATCGCCAGCGACGGTAACGACTTCAGGTCGGCGGTTTTTCGGCTTTGTGATTGGCGGTTCCGTACCAGCAGCCTTAGCAGCCAATTGGATGGCTGGCGTGTGGGATCAGAACGCGGGTTTGCGCGTGGCCTCACCGATTGCCGCGAAAACCGAGGATGTGGCGCTGGCTTGGCTGCTGGATTTGCTGAAGTTACCCTCGACCGCTGCCGGTGCCTTCGTAACCGGCGCGACGATGGCGAACTTCACGGCCTTGGCGGCAGCACGGCACGCAGTTTTATCGAAGGCCGGTTGGGATGTTGAATCCGATGGCTTATTTGGTGCGCCCAATATTCATGTGGTGGTGGGAGAGGAAGCACATCCGACCTTATTTCGCAGCTTGAGTCTGCTGGGCTTAGGTCATCAACGTGTGACCAAGGTTGCGGTCGATGAGCAAGGACGGATGCGGGCGGATGCGTTACCAAAACTTTCCGGCCCGACGATTGTGTGTACGCAAGCCGGAAACGTCAACAGCGGCGGCTTTGATCCGATTGGCGAAATCGTCCAGAAGGCGCACGAAGCCGGTGCATGGGTACATGTCGATGGCGCGTTCGGCTTGTGGGCCAGCGCCACACCCAACCGTGCGCATCTGACCAAGGGTGTCGGCGAGGCTGATTCGTGGGCGACAGATGCCCATAAGTGGCTGAATGTCCCATACGATTCGGGGCTGGCCTTCGTGCGCGATCCCGAAGCATTACGTGCGGCACTGCGTTTAACGGCGGCTTATCTGCCACAAAGTGATATTCGCGAACCGTCGCAGTTCACACCGGAACTTTCACGGCGCGCACGCGGTGTCGAAGTGTGGGCAGCGCTGCGGTCGATGGGGCGTTCGGGCATGGCGGATTTGATCGAGCGCAACTGCCGGTATGCCACGCGCTTCGCAGACGGCTTACAAGCGGCAGGTTATACCATTTTGAACGCTGTGGTTCTCAATCAAGTAGTGGTCACATTTGGTGATGCAGAGATGAACAAGCGGGTCATTGCGGGCATCCAAGAGGATGGCACCTGCTGGTGTGGCCCGACCGTGTGGCGGGGCCAGAGTGCCATGCGTATCAGCGTGTCATCGTGGGCGACCACCGAGGCCGATGTCGAGCAAAGTTTAGCGGCAATTTTGCGGGTGGCAGCGGGCGTGAAGGTGCATTAAAGTTTGCCTGAATATTCGCCTATGTATTTAAAATGGCGGACGGCATGTATGCCGTCCCTACGAAAATAGGTGTATTTGTAAGGCTATTTT
>JACDGI010000494.1 GCA_013821665.1 Anaerolineae bacterium | reverse complement strand
AGTTTGTTGAGTTCTTTGGTGCTGGCCTGAGCAAACTTTCATTACCTGACCGCGCGACCATCGCAAATATGGCTCCTGAATATGGCGCGACGATGGGTTTCTTCCCGGTGGATGACGAAACCCTGAGCTATATGCGGCGTACAGGGCGCGATGAGGCGCTCGTCAAAACAGTTGAGGCTTACTATAAAGAACAGGGATTGTTCCGTAGTGATGCCACGCCCGACCCCGAATTTACTGATGTGGTCGAGCTAGACTTGAGCAGTATTGAACCGAGTATGGCAGGACCGAAACGTCCTCAAGATCGGGTTCTGCTGCGCGAGATGAAAGAAACTTTTGAGCATAGTCTACGTTCGCCTATCGACAAGCGCGGGTTTGCTTTGGATGAAACCGCCATCGAAAAGACGGCGATGCTCGGACAAAATGGCAATTCAGTAGAAGTCGGTCATGGCGTGGTGGTGATTGCGGCGATCACAAGCTGCACCAACACTAGCAATCCGTCGGTGATGATCGGCGCTGGCTTGGTTGCGAAGAAAGCAGTTGAACGTGGTCTAACAGTTAAGCCTTACGTCAAAACCAGTCTGGCTCCCGGTTCGCGTGTGGTGACGGAATATCTGGATAAGGCCGGATTGACCCCTTACCTGCAAGCACTGGGTTTCTATACGGTTGGCTATGGCTGTACGACTTGCATCGGCAACAGCGGCCCTTTACCGGAGAAAATCTCTAGCGCCATCAAGGAAAGCAATCTGGTTGCCAGCGCCGTGTTGAGCGGCAACCGCAACTTTGAAGGTCGTATCAATCCATCGGTGAAAGCGAACTATCTGGCTTCGCCGCCATTGGTGGTGGCTTATGCGCTGGCGGGTACCGTCGATATTGATATGGCGACTGAACCGATTGGACATGACCGTGACGGCGAACTGGTATACCTGAAGGACATTTGGCCGACGCAGGACGAGATTATGGACATGGTGCAGAACGCCCTTACGCCTGACTTGTTCAGAACGCAGTACGGGAACGTCTATACGGGTAATACCATGTGGAATGAAATCCCAACAACGGGTGGCGCAGTCTATAGCTGGAACAAGAAGAGCACCTATATCCAAGAGCCGCCCTTCTTCTTTGATCTGTCGGCAGATGCCAAGCCGATTGCACCAGTAGTCGGTGCACGGGTGCTGGGACTCTTTGCCGACTCGATTACAACTGACCACATTTCTCCAGCAGGTGACATTGCGTTGGACAGCCCAGCCGGTCGTTACCTGATGGACAATGGCATCGAAAAGAAGGACTTCAATACCTATGGCACGCGACGGGGCAGCCATGAAGTCATGCTGCGCGGAACGTTTGCCAACATCCGCCTGCGTAACAACCTTGTTCCCGGCACTGAAGGCGGCGTGACCGTCCACTTCGGTGAAGGCAAGGTGATGAGCATCTACGAAGCAGCCATGAAATATATCACTGAAGGCACACCGTTGATCATTCTGGCAGGTGCTGATTACGGTATGGGTTCCAGCCGTGACTGGGCAGCCAAGGGTACATTCCTGCTCGGTGTGAAAGCCGTGATCGCCAAGAGCTTTGAGCGTATTCACCGCAGCAATCTGGTGATGATGGGTGTGCTGCCGTTGGTGTTCAAGGATGGCGAAGGTTGGGAAGCGCTCGGTTTGACGGGTACTGAAAAGTACGAAATTATGGGACTGGACGACAGTTTGCAGCCGGGGCAAGAATTGACGGTACGTGCTACCGCCGAGGACGGAACGACCAAAGAATTCCAAACCACGGCGAAAATCAACACACCCGTCGAGTTGGAATACTACCGCAATGGTGGCATCCTCAACACGGTTTTGCGGAACTTCTTGAAGCAGTAGGAAGTTTGTAGTCGATAGCTCTTAGTCTTTAGGCAAAAAACACCCAACTTCAAAAAAGGTTGGGTGTTTTTATTTCTCTTCCAATAGCTGCGCGACCAGATAAAATAGGGGTTAGTAGCTTTGTTAAAATAATTCAGGAGGGCGCAGCAGTGCTGCCGCCCCTACAATATTATCTCATCGTATACGTTCTTAATTCTCGCTATTTGCTGGAGCAACTTTCTATGAATATACCAACATCAAACCGCAGACTATATAAACATTTGGACTTCGTGACGGCTTCGTTGGTGGCGGTGTTGATTGTGTCAAACATCGCGGCCAGCAAGCTCATGCAAGTAGGGCCGTTTCAGTTTGATGGGGGAACTTTTTTGTTCCCGCTATCGTACATTTTCGGTGATATATTGACCGAGGTTTACGGGTACAAATCCAGCCGACGAGTCATCTGGACTGGCTTCTTCTGGTTGTTTGTGACCGCGCTGACGCTGGCGATTGTGGACGGTGCAACTCCGGCACAGGGATGGGATCTCCAAAGCAGTTTCCATGCGGTTTTGGGGCAAACATGGCGGATTGTGATCGCGAGTTTATGCGGATTCCTTGTTGGAGAATTCAGCAATAGTTATGTGCTGGCGAAGATGAAAATTTGGTCGCAGGGTCGATTCTTGTGGATGCGAACGATTGGATCAACCATTGCCGGTGAAGGGGTTGATACGATTGTGTTCACGGTGATCGCATTTGGAGGCACCATTCCTAACGAAGTGTTGTTGAACCTGATTATCTCTGGCTATTTGTTCAAGGTAGCGATTGAGGCGGTGTTTACGCCAGTGACCTATCGGGTGGTGGGCTGGTTGAAGAAAGTCGAACATGAAGATTACTACGATGTTGGGACAAACTTTAATCCCTTCTTGATCGGTGATGTGAATACTGGAACACCAAATGCGAAGGTGTGACATTGTGCTCATTTGCTGCTGGCATCATGTTTAGAAGCTGTTTGAAAAATTCTGCCTGTTTAAAGGGTGATAACAGGTAACAATGACGAAGACTATTACGAATTTTAGCCTGCTTTGCAGGTAAAGCAGGTCAAAAAGTGGCGTTTTGAGGCCATTTATGAAGAAACAGTTTGTAAGCTCAAACCAAATTCAAACGGCCTCATAGAAAATAGCTGAACGCAATTGGTATGCTCGGTCGTTGTAAGCACGGGAAAAGTGGGTAATAATGGCAGGCACTATGGAAAAACCAATTGTAATCATTTATTCCGATGGCGGCTCAAAACCGAATCCCGGTGCGGGAGGGTGGGCGGCGCTGCTGATTCGTGATGGGAAAATCGAGGAGATCAGCGGACGCGAAGACCACACCACCAACAACCGGATGGAATTGACTGCCGCGATCATGGCGCTGGAAGAATTGGGTGGCGGCTGTAAGGTCGAGTTCCATACCGACAGCCAATATCTGAAGAATGGCATCACCCAATGGATGGCAAATTGGGTGCGAAAAGGTTGGATGACCGCCAATAACCAACCGGTGCAAAACCAAGATTTGTGGGAACGGCTGCACGATGCAATCCAAGACCATGATTTGAAGTGGAATTGGGTTAAAGGCCACGCGACTAGCAAATATAATAACCGTGTGGATGAACTGGCAACGGCTGCGCGTGAACGCAAAGAAGCCGCGCCGATGGTGATGGCTGCCGAGAAAGCTGCTTCATCAGCCAAGAGTGATACCCAACTTTATGTGTATTCGAATATGGATTACGGCTCGAAGCTCGGCGGTTGGGGTGTGGCAGCAGTTACATCCAATGGCAAAACGGTTTATGCGGGCAGCGAAAGTAATTCATCCGATAACCAATTGGTGCTAGCAGGTTGTGCGCGGGTACTCGAAGAACTTTCCGGCCCACAAACGATTACGGTTTACAGCGACAGCGAATATCTGACCAACGGTATGAGTAAGTGGCTGGCGGGTTGGATGAAACGCGGCTGGAAAACGGCCAATGGTGAGCCTGTGAAAAATCAGGCGTTATGGAAGCGCCTGTATGAGGCGGCACAGCCTTATACAATCCAATGGGAACATTTGGAAAAATTTGAGAGCGAATTTGGGAAGCAAGCGATTGAGGCCGCCAAGAAAGCGGTGCAAAAGGTCAGTGGGTTGGGGTAGACATTCTTTAACTAAGCATTATGGCGAAACCCTATATCACAATTTATTCAGACGGTGGCGCGAAACCCAGTCCTAATGGGCCGGGTGGTTGGGCATCCGTGCTGATCCTTGATGACGAAATCGCAGAATTAAGCGGACAAGAATCAAGCACCACTAACAGCCGCATGAAACTGATGGCAGTCTTTATGGCACTCGAATCCCTTGAAGATTCGAGTAAGATCGAACTATATATTGACAGCAAATATGTGAAAAGCGGTGTCACCCAATGGATGGCGAAGTGGGCGCTCAATGGTTGGCGCATGAGCAACCATCAACCTGTAGAGAATAAAGACTTATGGGAAGGGCTGCACGAAATGACAGAAACCCATGAGATCCACTGGCATTGGTCTAAGAACAACATTCCTTTTCTATATGAGGCTCGTGTTGTGGAATTGGTGACCGCAGCACGCGAACTTTACACTGCCCCACCGATGGTCGCGCTTATGCCTGATGGTATGCCTAAAGTTGATACCACCATCTATGTAGCAAGCTCGTACATCAGCGGTTCGTGGGCGGCGGTGCTGGTTACAAAAACCGACGAAAAGGAAATCGAAGATCGTGAATTGAATACCACCTTTAACCAAACCATTTTGTTGGCGTGTGCGAAATTACTCGAAAGCCTGACGACCCCGCAGACTGTCGCGATTTATAGCATTAACGAGTATCTGGTTAACGGGATGACGAAATGGCTGCGCAACTGGGTTAAAAATGATTGGCATACCGCCAGCGGTGAAGCTGTCAAAAATCAGGAACAATGGCAGCGGTTATTGGCCGCCGAGCAACCCCATACGATTACATGGATCTTGTGCAACGACTTTCAAAACGTGCATATGATTCGTGCGAACAATTTAGTTATTGATTAATCACGGAGCCGCATAAATCCCCATGCCCACCTTTTCTAAGCGTGTCTCGACGTTCGGAACGACGATATTTAGTGAGATCAACAACCTCGCCGCACAATATGGCGCGGTCAATTTGGGGCAAGGCCGCCCCGATTTCGACACGCCAAACGATGTCATCCAAGCGAGTGTTAAAGCGCTGACCGATGGACAGCACAACCAATATCCGCCGGGGAATGGCACGGCAGAACTGCGCAAAGGTGTGGCGGATCATGCCAACCGCTTTTATAACCTTGATATTGATCCTGATCGCGGTGTGCTAGCAACGTCAGGCGGGACTGAAGCCGTGTTCTCGTCGATTTTAGGATTGGTCGATCCCGGTGATGAGGTGATCGTCATCGAGCCGTATTTCGACAGCTACGTACCCAACCTGATTATGGCGGGGGCGATTCCAGTTTACGTGCCGCTGCATCCACCGGAATGGACGCTCGACCCTGATGAACTGCGCAAAGCCTTCACGCCCAAGACGCGGGCAATCCTGTGGAATTCGCCGCAGAACCCGACCGGTCGTGTGTTCACGGTAGAAGAGATGACATTGGTGGCGGATCTGTGCAAAGAGCATGATGTGATTGTCATCGCGGACGAGGTATATGAGCATCTGGTTTTTGAGCCAGCGCAACATGTGCCGATGGCAACCCTGCCGGGGATGTTTGAACGCACTGTCACGATTAACAGCTTAGGCAAGAGTTACAGTGCGACGGGTTGGAAGCTGGGTTGGGTTTATGGGCATCCTGATCTGGTGGCAGGGGCCATGCGTGCGCACCAATTTGTCACGTTCGCGGTACATCATCCCTCGCAAATCGCGGCAGGATACGCGCTGCATCTGCCGGGTTCTTATTATGAAGAATTCCAAGCGATGTATACCGTCAAACGTGATTTGATGATGGAGGCACTCACCGGCGCGGGCATCAAGGCGAAAGTTCCTGAAGGCACCTATTTCGTTCTCGGTGATTTTTCGGACGTGTTCGATGGTGACGATATGGCTTTCACCCAACACCTGATTAAGAATATTGGTGTGGCCTGTATCCCGCCCTCGCCTTTCTACTGCGCTGAACACCGTTATATCGCTGGCAAACTGGCGCGGTTCGCGTTCTGCAAGAGCGATGACACACTGCGAGAAGCGGGAGAACGCATGAAAAAGTTGAAGCAGTAGTCAATCACAAATTAAAGCCATAACTTGCTGAGTGACTGATACAAATTGGTCACGAATGGCAGATTGAGCACAAAGCGACTGATGAGCAGCGTGCCGCCTTCGAGCAGGATGAATTGAAAAGCCAGCAGCAGCCAGCGATTACGACGGTTGAGGCTGTGCAAAATACGGTTGCCGTGCAAACGCAGATTATAGCGATAGGCGATAATCGGGGCGGTTAGTAAGCCAGAAAAAATATAGCTGCTGATTGGAGTGTAGCGATGCTCCACACTAG
>JACDGI010000493.1 GCA_013821665.1 Anaerolineae bacterium | reverse complement strand
GTGACTGATTCGACTATTTTGCGCCATTCAAACTTTCGACTAACCATCACTGGCCTCCTCTCGCAGGTTTTATAACACCGCGATTTAATGAGCATGAACCTGTTTTCATTGTGCGCTTATGGGGATTTTTTGAGGAGTGAGTTAGCTCACGCAAACGATGTGATCTATGGCTAAAACAGAAAGAGGCACATCAAATGGGATGTACCTCAAGGTTGTGCGGTGATTGGAGTGTGGTTAAGCCCGTTCGCGCAGAATGATTTCGCCGTCGTCATCCAGATAATATTGGGGTTCGGCGGTTTCAACATTTTCGAGGCGGCTCAGGTCGCGCTTGCGTTTACCAGTCGGCAGCAGAAGGCCGGGGAATTTGTGCAAACCGACGGCGACACCATGTAATAAGCGAACACTCGCTAAGCGCATGTCGATGCCTAACGGGCCGAGGATCAGCATCTCGAGGCCCAGAAATGGCAGGATAAACATGGCGGCGATCAGGGCGGCAATCCCGACGGGAAACTTGAGTCCCAGATAAACCAAGCTGCGCCACGTAGTACCACTACCTAAATACATACCCAAACGTTCACCAAGGTTCGCGCCGCGCCCATCGACATCATCCGCGAATTCGGGTGCAGGGCGATCTAAGATCCCTGCAAACAGGCGTTGATCCATCGCGGCGATGGCACGGGTCGAGGCTAATGTGAACAGCAGCAGCGGGATACCAATCAGGATGAAGGATAGGCCGATGCTCATGGTGTAGGCGAAGATGAAGAATGAAATGTAGGTCATGCCTAACGCGAAATGGGCGATCAGTGAAAACCAATCGCGGATAATTTGTCCGTCGGTCATCGCGTCTAGCCAAGAACGGTTTTCATTCATGCTTCACCTGCCTTAAATTAGAACCCCCACCCCGACCCTCCCCCGTAAACGAGGGAGGGAGTAAATCGCAAAGAAAATTTATGGTCGCGTCGGCAGGGTTGAGTCGCGCCAGATGGGGCAGCTCAAGTTGATGTTGAGTGTCTCACCGGGCATCAGCAGCGATACGCCGCCAAGCTGCGGGTTGGAGTCCTTCAAGCATTTGAGTTCGATGCCGAAGTCACAGGCGATGAAGTCCAGCGAGTCTCCAGCTTGCACGGTGTACTTATTATTGGGTGCGATGCGCCCCGGATTGCGGTCAAATTGGCAAGCCTTGGGATTGACCACAGGACTTGAGTTGGGTGTGCTGCTTACCGCGCCACCACCTGAACCACCGGTGCAATTGGGGTCAATCCGCAACTGCTGACCGACGTAGATCAGGTCAGGGTTGGAAATGCTGTTGGCATTAGCGATACAGGCAATCGTCAGACCAAACTTCTCGGCGATTTTGGTGAGGCGATCCCCATAGACGACGGTGTAGGTCTGGTTATCAACCACGGTCGGCACAACGGTTGGTGTAGAGGTTGGTGAGGGTGTAAAGGTGGCCGTGGGTTGAACCGTACCGCTGGTGGCAATCGGGGTGAAGGTGGCGGTCGTCAGCGAATCGGCGGTTTCGGGTGTGGGTGTCAGCGCGTCGGTTGATGCAAGCGTACTGGTTGGTGTTAGGGCACTGAAAGATGACGAGAGCACATTACAATCTGTGGGGATGAAGATGGAGGTTAATCCAGCCAATGAGAAATTGGTGGGATCCATCTTATTAGCGCGTTGCAAGCAGGCTACCGGTTTATTGAAGCTGGCGGCTAAAGCGAGCAGGGTATCCGTACTTTTGAGTTGAACCGTTTGTCCGGCAGGTTGAGCAGTTGGATCGGTCTGGGCGAAAACCATTTGCAGACTTAATAAAACGAGCGCGATTACGACAGCAAGCATAATTTGAAAGGGCAACCAGCGGCGCATAAAGAACTCCTATTGGTGAATTTTTATCTCTATAGGCCGAGTGTAGCACACAACCCCTTAGCCTTGCACGAAGTAACTGCGTACCGCCGAACGCGTACCAACACGCGTCATAATCGCCGCGCCCAGACCAACCGCGCCCAACAGCAGCACCATCACAAAGATGAGGGGCATACCGAAGGGCACGACACTCAACAGCGTGCAGATGAAAAAGAAGCCGAGCGATCCGGCGATCACGGTGAGCATGGGTGGGCTGGTGTGGCGGGCAAAACGTCGCAGCAGCCAATCACCCAACAGCAAGGCGATGGTCATCCAGCCGATGATGAATAAGATGCCAAGCGGCAGCATCAGCAGGGCTAAAAATGGCAGCAGGATTAAGCCTAAGGGTGGCAAAACCGCGATGACCAGACCCAAAATCGCCACCAAAGCGACAGCCAGAATTTGCGTCAGGCAGCCGACGCGCGAAACACGGGCTGGCAGCGTGCGGATGGCCTGCGTCATCTGACCGAAACGGCGCGGAAAAATCGTGACGATCAAGCCGGAAAGCGCGGCTAAGGCGAGGGCTAAAAGGCCGGTGAAGGCGAAACCCGCCAGTGAAAATCCACCACCGGAGAAGGGCTTGGCCGCAAACATGCCCGCCCGTAAGGACTGCCAACCTGCCAGTTTATTGGAGCCGCACTGACGAACGGAAATATCAGTCGTATTTTCATTGATGAGATGATTGGCACAAACATCCAGCGAACCGTCAATTTGCCAACTGGGATCGACGCTCACGTTTTCGGCCACGACGCTCAGGTCGCCTGTGACGTGACCTGCCAGCGTAATACTGTTGCCGGTGAGGGAGGCATCGCCATTGATTTGTGCATCTTTGCCCATCGTGATTGCGCCGCCCATGACCGTCAGGTCGCCATCGACGACCCCATCAATTGTGACACCGCTGCGACCAATCAGGGATGCGTCGGCCTCAACATGACTGTCTTTGAGCAGATGGGCAGTATCCGCGATCACAAAGAGGTCGTCGGATTTCGTATCGTTGAGGGTATAAGAGGATGTGATGACAGGGCCATCGTGATTGGTAGTCGCCCCTTGCAGCACGCGATGGCTGGCAGCACTCCCGACTCCGATGACAACGATGATGATAACAACGAGAACCAGCAGCTTACGCACAACACACGACCTCTACATACGCTTCCACAAATATAGGGTTGCGACGATGCCTAAAACAATGATGACCAACGATTGGATGACATTCAGGGTATAAATCAGGCCGTTGGGATTAAGAATGATGACGATGATGAAGCCCAACAGTACCAAAAGAGCTAAGGTGCGATTATTCAAACGATTCATGCCTAGCCGCCTTTTTCTTCGTTATCTTTGTCGCCCTCGATGGCTTTAAGCAGCCAGTACAGGATGATCGGTGTAACCGAGAGGATCAACAGAGGAGCCTGTGGATAACTCTTGAGTACCGACTGAGCGCCTTCGACCAGCGCATCCAACAAGCCGACGACCAGCGCCAGCAGATTAGCAATTTGCTGAAGGATGGCGTTTAAGGCAGCCGCACTCCCCATTGCCGATAAAAATAAGCTGATGGCGACGGTCAGCACCGGCAGCGCGACCATCACAACCATCGCTAAACCGAGCGCGACCGCTGCGCTAGAAGAACTATTCAACTGGCGCGGATTCATGGTCTGGGCGAGCTTCGCCATGATGCCCAAAGCCAGACGTGCCGGTGCGCGTTCGTGCGGCGCATTGCGCAGCATGTCATCCACGCGTTTGAGGCGGTTGAACTGCTGACTGCCCTGCGGATCGCTATCGAGCTGCTGGCGCAGTTTTTCGAGCAGTTCGGGCGCAAGACTCTGGTCGAGCGCTTCCTGCATGAGTTGTCGTTGTCGTTCGTCAGCCATTTATAATCCCTCCATTAAGGGATCACCGAGCCTTGCAGCCGAGTCTGAACCCAGTTTATCGGCCAGTGCTTGCCGTGCGCGGAATAGGCGGCTTTTGACCGCACTTTCGGTGGTATCCATGATGTCCGCAATCTCCGCATACGAATAGTCATACCAGTAGCGCAGCACTACCACCGCCCGATAATCCGGGCTGAGTTCATTGAGTAGTGCTTGAATGGCGATGCTCTGTTCTTTGTTGAGCGTGGCCGGTTCCGGTTCGGGATCATTACTATGCAGCGCGAGCCGGTCGGCAACGGGTTCGTCATCCAGCGACATCCATTGCAAACGACGACGACGCAAGCGGTCAA
Organism: Anaerolineae bacterium; assembly: GCA_013821665.1. Taxonomy (GTDB): domain Bacteria; phylum Chloroflexota; class Anaerolineae; order Aggregatilineales; family Phototrophicaceae; genus CFX2. The sequence goes on along the minus strand of JACDGI010000493.1, from coordinate 2,258 downwards.
TACAATAATTGGATGCAATACTCAGCAACCATGTTTTAAATGAACGACCGGGATCATAACGGGTGAGGTTCAAATAGGCGCGCAGGAATGCTTCCTGTGCCGCGTCTTCGGCCTCGCTGCGTTCACCCAGCATCCGGTAACACAGGTTGTAAACCGAATCCTGATAAGCAGAAACAATGTCCGCAAATGCGTCCTGATTGCCCTCAAGGGCTGCATTTACCCATTCTAATGTGGAAGGATCAGACATGCTTCTCGTCCCAAGGATTTGCCGCGCAGTGTAAACCGCAGAGCGCGGTATCTAATAGGGCTATACGCACAGGCGATGGAAAAGGTTGCTCCGCATTTTTTAGCGAGAGCCGCCTATCCCCAATTGAGAACGGACTGCGGTGGGAAGCGGGCAACCATATGGGTTGAAATTCGATAGGCTTCTAACCGCAAACAAACCGAACAAGGAAGATAATACTATATCTTCGTCTATCTCCGTAGGCTAAAGTGTTAATGGAAAATTGGTGCGCGTTTCTATTTTAACCCTTATTTATACTTTAAGGGATTGCGGAAGTTGGGAACACTACAAGGTATAGCTTGTCCCTCCAAAAGAATCGTAGGCACATGGAAAAACTGAAACTGATCGGGGCTTACAATGAACAAACAACGTTTAATGGGATCAACAGCACTTTTGTGTTTAAGTTTAGGTCTCATATTCATGCTTTCGGGTCAGATAGTACAGGCCGCCGTACAAGTTTCAGGGCCGCAGGGCAGCGGTTGGACGATGATCTTCGATGACGAGTTCGACGGCAGCACACTCGACACCTCCAAATGGAACACCTGCTTTCATTGGGCAACCGACTACAATTTCAATTACTGCCGTGCCGGTAACGATGAATTGCAGTGGTACCAACCGGATGATGTTTCGGTTCAAAATGGTCTGCTGCGGTTGAAGGCCGAAAAGCGGCAGCTTTACGGCGCGAATTACACATCGGGCATGGTGGCATCGAACAACAAATTTACTTATCTCTACGGTTATGCTGAAGCACGGGTGCGCGTGCCAAAAGGCAAAGGTTTGTGGCCGGCCTTTTGGACGCTGCCCAAAGACAATACATGGCCGCCCGAAATCGACATCATGGAAGTTTTAGGGGATAGACCGACGGTGGCCTATACAACATTGCATTGGGGAGCCGACAACAGTAGCAGTGGCAAGGTCTATAATGGCCCGGATTTCTCGGCAGATTTTCATACCTTCGCGGCGGATTGGGAACCGGGACTGGTTGTGTGGTACATCGATGGTGTTGAAGTTTTCCGTATGACGACCAATGTACCCGCCAAAGATATGTACTTGATCCTCAATCTGGCCGTAGGTGGCGCATGGCCGGGAAGCCCGAACGCCAGCACGGTATTTCCATCAACCTTTGATGTGGATTATGTGCGTGTGTGGCAGAAGCAAACCGGTGCATCTACAGCCACGGCAACGAGTGTTGTACCAACCGCGACGAACATCCCGCCAACGGCTACAACGACAAGTGTGCCGCCAACGTTCACGGCAACAGTAATTCCGCCGAGCGAGACACCTATACCGCCAACGTTTACAGAGACGAGCGTGCCACCGAGTGAAACGCCTATTGTGCCAACAGCTACGGCGACAGAGATCCTGCCGAGCGAGACGGCTATACCGCCAACGTTTACAGAGACGAGCGTGCCACCGAGTGAAACGCCTATTGTGCCAACGGCTACTGTGACGGAGATCTCACCGAGCGCGACACCTGTTCCGCCCACAGCAACAGAGATTCTGCCGAGCGCGACAGTGATCCCGTCGACGTTCACAGCGACCAATCTACCACCGACTCCAACGCTTACACCGACTCCGAGTGGGCCGACGCTGACCATCGAAGTGAGTCCTTCGAGTAATGCGAATGGCGCGACGGTGAGTGCCGCACTCAAGCTGGATAATATGAGCAACCTTTATGGTTTGCAGGTCGAGTGTCAGGTTGATCCGAATGTGTTAAGTGGCGTTGGTCATTCGGAAGGCGACATCTTTACCAACAGTAACAGCTTCATGGTGGACAGCGGCCCACAGGCTGATGGTAAATGGTCGGTGGCCGCAAGTTTACTCAACCCAGCACCGGCTTTTAATGGGAGTGGCACAGCCTTCAACTTGAATTACAAGGTGCTGAATGCGGGTCATACCGCTATTGAATGTACGATACTGGCGGTCGATACCAGTGGAATTTTGCTGCCAGTGGCGGTCGTCAACGGCAGCTTCG
>JACDGI010000492.1 GCA_013821665.1 Anaerolineae bacterium | reverse complement strand
TTCTCCAACAGCGCAACGTCATTATGTCCTGCGAGCATACCAACGTAATACACTTGTGGGATTCCGGGAGCAAAAAATTGTAATGCGCGTGCCAAAAGATATTCGCTATCGCTTCCGCCCAGTGCATCATAAAAGGTACAGTTGACTTGGTATAAATCGAGGTTCCTAGCTGCCGACCCCGTCGCCTTTAGACTTTCATCATGGCTGCGCTGGTGAATAGTGTTCACCAATTCGTCGATTTCATTAACAGGGAGGAGGCCATCTACAGATACGCCATCCACAATTTCTGGGCCAACATCGATCACACCAATACCATCATGGGTATCTAACACAGTGACCGCATTTCGAGGACTGATTTCGAGCCATTGTTTTAGATATTGGGATTTGCCGCGATAGATGGCGTGTAATATCAATGGGGGCAAAGCGAAATCATAGACGCGATCGACTTGGCGAGCGATCTCAATCTGTTTGCGATAATGGGCGTGGATTTCAACCAGCACTTCTAACCCTAATGATCGAGCATATTGGGTCAATTGCTCGATGAACTCAAACGTTTCAGGGATCATAAAGCTGCTTGTACCCGGCTTCTTGATTGCATATCCTACTGCATCGAGTCGAACCGTCTTAACACCATATTCCTGAAACTTTTGTAAGATGGCCTTCCAGTAAGCCTCTCCCTGTGGATGATTGACATTAAGATCGATTTGCTCACTGGTAAAGGTTGTCCATACGATGGATTTCTGCCCGTTTAAGGATGTGATTGTCGTGAATGGCAGACTAGGGCGTGGACGATAAATCCGCAGCAAATCTTCTTCGGTTGCACCGTTGGGAAACACACTGCCCAACGTTAAAAACATCCCGGAGTACAGGGATTGGTCACCATATTTGAGGAAATCCTGAAACTGGCTTGATTTACTTGAAATATGATTGACGATCAAATCGGCAGTAATCTCAAGGCTCTTACTCAATGCAGCGATGTCACTCCACGTCCCAATCTTAGGATCGACAATCGTATGATCGATAGGATCGAACCCTGCATCAGCGCCGTCAATTGGATAAAAAAATGGCAAGATATGAACACCACCCAGAATGCCCTTAAACGGACCGTCGAACAAGCGCTGAAGGTCTTCCAGCCGACCACCACCTAAGCGATTAGCATAGGTAATTAAGTGAACACAATTGCGCATCGAAAATTCCTTATTTGGAGGTTATAAGTTAACGTCAGTTATGGATAAGAGCCTTCTCAATCGATACGATGGTTTGAAAACTCGAACGAAATCGCGTTGACATAATCAGAACTTTTGTTTTATAATGATGTTTGTTTCTCTCCCAAAATCACTTGACGTTCTGTGTGAAGCCATCTTGTAGATGGAGAGTTGATTCTTATTGTTAATATGTTTTGCACTTCCGGCAGCTCGCTCCCATACATCCGCCAATGCACAAACTGCAAAAATGCAGCGGCGGCAACAGCCGAGCGATTCGCTGAATCTGTGTCATTTCGGTGGTATTGAGCGTGCTTCCCGCCGTCACCAAAATGTCGATTCAGCGGTATCAGCCGAGAGATCTGCCAGTCATTTCAGCGGGAAATATGCAAATCATGCGAAAATTGTGAATCATTTGCATTATTGACCACACTTGATCAACCTTATCCATAACTGGTGTTAGGTTAATCTTTGATGTTGACGGATATTATCCACAAACCAATTTTGTAAGATCAGCAATCCTATTGATTTGCTGTTCAAGGTTTCTCATCCCTTAACCGAACCCTGAAGCAGCGCACCGATGATCTGGCGCTGAAATAGGATGAAAATGATAAGTGTAGGTAACAGAATCAAGATTGTGCCAGCACACAACAGAGGAACATCAGTTGCATAATGGCCTTGGAATGCCCCTAATGCGCCCGCCATTGTTCGTTGTGTGGGGTCTTCAACCAGCACCAGCGCGATGAGAAATTGGTTCCATGTCTACACCGACATGAGAATTCCGAGTGACGCAATGGGTGGCCGCGCCAGTGGAAGATGGATACGCCAGAACAGATCCCATGTCGTCGCGCCATCAACGCGGGCGGCTTCCGATATTTCGATTGGCATGTTGACGAAGTGAGCACGCATCCAGAACACAGCAAACGGCATATACAAGCCAATCAGCGGCAGTACGATAGCGAACCGCGTGTTGTAGATTCCGATTGCCCGCTCCAGATAATAAAGCGGCACGATGATGCCACCGAATGGAAGAGTCAATCCAAACACGAAAAGTAGCAGCAGAATACGCGAACCGGGAATTCGCAGGTGACCAATGGCAAAGCCTGCCATCGTCGAGATAATCAACGAAATCGGCACAACGGCCAGCACAATAAATGTACTAGAAGCAAGCAGTACGGTCATGTTCGCCACGTTGAAGGCTTCAACGAAATTACCCCACTGCGGATCGGCAGGCCAATCGAAACCGCTGGGGATTGTTCCTGATGGATGCAGCGCCGTCGTGAAAATGCTAATGAAAGGCAGAATCGTAATGATCATCAGCCCGATGAGGAGCGTCCGACTTGCCCAGAGTTCGCCACGACCAATCTTCATTTATGTGGTCTCCCGGCTCAGTCGTTGGATAGGCAGAATGACGACCAAGACCAACAGCATGAGAATCACCGCCAGCGCCGACGCAGGGCCAATTCGCTGCTCGGTGAAAGCAAGAATATAAATCTGGATTCCCGGTACTGCTGTCGAATTACCGGGGCCACCGGCTGTCGATACATAAACGATGTCGAATGCGGCAAGGGCGGCAATCACCGTGACGGTGAGACACACACCGATCTCGTTGCGAACCAACGGGATTGTTATTCGGGTAAATTCGGTAAACCAACTCGCGCCATCAATTCTGGCAGATTCGAAAAGGGCTGAATCGAGCTTGGTCATACCCGTCCACAGCAGGACAGTACAAAATCCAAGCAGCACCCAGACTCCGATGAAGCCAACAGCCGGAAGCGCCCAATCGAAATCACCCAACCACGCACGGGTGAACGAGCCAAGTCCAATGGTGGTGAGCATCTGGTTAATTAACCCCGAAAGCGACAGCAGCCATCCCCAGATGATGCCCGCAGCAACGAGCGGGATGACTTGCGGTAGGAAAAGCACCGTTCGGGCTATGGCACCAAGTCGTCCAGTTTCTACACGATGGATGATACTCGCGACGACCAGCCCGAGGGATACCGGGATAATGCTAAAGAATATGATTAGCCGGAAGGCATTGGAGATCGTGCCAAGCAAATCGGGGTCTTCCAAGACTGTGATGTAATTCTTGAGTCCCACCCATGTCATAGCCGTGATACCGTTCCAGCGAAAGAACGAATACTGGATGCTCATGAGGAGCGGCAGCAGCACAAATATTGCATACATGACCAGCGCAGGCACGACGAACAACCAGCCAATGATTGTATCGCGACGAATCCCCTTTTTAGTGGAGATCGGTTGAGAAATGGTCGAAGCCGCAGTGCGATTATCGGACGTTATCATCATTGTCACCATGAATAAAATAGGTGCGAGCTGTAGCCCGCACCTATCGCCGTTACAGCACTACTGAGAAAGCTCTTTCTCGTATTCGGCCTGAACAGCTTTGAGAAGTCCGGCTGCATCTTGTTTGCCACCGACCATCTTTTGGAGTTCAGGAGTCCAACCTTGAGCGAAAATCGCACTCGTCCCGTTGGCGATAAAATCCATCGAGTTACCAGCCTTGCCAACAACTGGCCCAGCAGCCAGAGTTTCATTCGTGACCGAGCCTTCGGTGACGGCTGGCATCGTTGAATCGGCTGGCCCACCGGGGTTAGAACCGCCGATGGCTACGTCAATCTTGCGGGCTGCATCATTGCTAGCCACCCAGTTGAGGAAGAAGGCAGCACAATCGGCGTTCTTGGCCTTAGCAGCAATACCGTATGTCAGAGGAGCAGACATTGCAGCAGGTGAGCCATCAGCCTCAGCCGGTGGCATCAGGAAGAAGCCGACATTACCCGGCAAGTCTGTGTCATATGCAGCATTCTGCCAATCACCATTGAACATGAACACACCTTCACCCTTGCCGAAGCGGCCATTAGCATCTGTGTATTCGATAGCGTTGATGTCAGTGGGGAAATACCCATCCTTGATCCACTGTTCAAGATGCTGTGCAGCTTTAAGGTTATCCGGCGTATCGATGGTCGCATCCTTCTTCTGGAAGATCCAGTCGTTGATTGGCCCGACTGGCCCGACAGATGCCATGAGCGCCTGTAACGGGAAAGCTAAGCCCATACCGCTCTTGGCGCTGCCCCACTGCATAATCGGAAGGAGATTAGCAGCCTTGGCCTTCGCGAGTAGATCCTCAAACTCTGCGAGTGTCTTAGGTGCTTCAGTCATACCGATTTGGGTTGCCAGCTTCTTGTTGTAGAAGATACCCGTCAGGCTGTAGTTCAAACCCATTGCATAGAGCGAACCGGAGCCACGCGTACCGTCTTCGGCAACACGGTTTTGATTAAGCTGTGGCACAGGCCACTTGTCCCAACCAAAAGCCGTGGCGTAATCGTCCAGATTCTTGAGCAGCCCATCTTTGGCGAAGGAAACCAGCGTCGGCAGCCGAATGAGGTCTGGTGCATTGTCACCTGCAAGCAGACGCGGTGTCGAATTAATCAGGTTGGCGAATTGATCCTGCTTGATGTCCCAAGTCACATTAGGATATTGCTTAGTAAACTCTTCGGAAAGTTTGAAGGGGATGTCGAATCCGGTTTCAAAGTAAGCATTGAGTGTTACCGGATCGGTTCCGCAACTGGGAGTGGATTGAGCCGCGACAGTCGTGAGCGACGATGCGGTAATTGAGAGAGCCGCCAGTGTGACCATTGCAGGAAATAACTTGCGTATGCTAAACATTTTCATTCTCCGTAGAAAGTAAATCTTAAATCTCGGCTAAAAATGGATTTCTACGCTTGCCAAAAAGAATGCATAATGCCGGATATTCGGTAAAATCGATCTGGAATGCGCCAAGCGACATCGACCTTTTTCGGTATAATGTTTCCAGATAGCTGCCTGACAGGATATATCGGCACTATTGATGAGGATAGTGATGTCTGATCGCATCACTATCCTTTCCTTGTTTGGCTATTCATTCATGTCGCCTCCTTCGCCTGTTCATTCATATAGAGTTTCGCATCACGAGTGGGCAGGGAATCGTTACTTGCTGGGGAGATTCATTTTCCCCCGTGCTTTGGGCTATTTGTAATACTTTCTCGACAGCCCATCTGCCCATCTCGTAAAGTGGAAGATGCATGGTGGTAAGTTCTGGATACAGGTTTGCAGCGATGATTTCATAGTTGTCAAAGCCTATGACCGCTACATCCTCAGGTATTCTTTTCTGCATCAGGCGCAGCGCATCGTAAGCACCCATCGCCACACGGTCATTGAAACAGAAAAGCGCCGTCATCTGCTCGTAGCGCGAAAAGAGTGTTTTGGCTCCATCATAGCCAGTTTTTGCATTGCCGTCATTGCCATAGGCGATTAAATTATCATCGACGGGGGTACCATGATCGGTTAATGCCTGCCGAAAACCATTCTCGCGTAGATGAGCGGAGGGAACATTTTCTGAGGTATTAATCATACCAATGCAGCGATGGCCTTTTTTCAGAAGGGCTTCAGTTGCTTGGTAGCCCCCTAAGAATTCATCGGGAACTATTGATGGCAATGAATTGTCGGCATCGCGGCAATCCAAGAGAACGGAAGGAATCTGATACAACAACTGCGAAGGTTCGATGATACGATGCCGCATTGTGGCGAAAATGATTCCTTCCACCTGTCGGCTCAATAAAATACCGATCTCCTCATTTTCAATGCTGGCATCTTTTCCTGAGTTCATCAACATGATAAGCCGTCGATTCTCTCGCGCGGCATCTTGAGCACCTTGAATGATATAGCCACCAAAAGGCGTAATGGCAATTTCGTCAGCGACCAATCCAATAACGTGGGATTGACTGGTTCGAAGACCGATAGCCATCGCATTCGGTGTATAACCCAGCTCCTTAACAGCTTTCATCACAGCTGCACGAGTCTTCTCGGAGATATTCGTATTGGGGACATCGTTGATGACAAAGGAAACGGTCGTCTGCGACACACCTGACAGACGGGCGACATCCCCCATTGTTGGACGCTTCTTATTCTTGTTCATAACTCTACTAATTCGTTTTACTAAATCGTATTATCACCAAAGCAGCTCTAAAAGTCAAGCTCACCCGTTCTGAGCTCAGGGTAATCGCATCAAATCTGGGTAAGAAGCTGAAACAGGAAATCATTGTCGAGAGCCGCACGAAAGCGCTTCTGTTTCAAACTGCTTTTCGAGGGGTCTTGTTTGAGAATGTTCAAGGCTAAAG
>JACDGI010000491.1 GCA_013821665.1 Anaerolineae bacterium | reverse complement strand
CTCTGGCACGCCGTGATGTTCCCGGTAAAGAAGGCAAATCCTTTGTGCCACAGGCCGGTATTGCAGCGGTTGTTCAAAACCTTCTCGACACGATTAAGGCCAATATGCTCCAACAAGCCACCACCTTCCGTGATGCCAATATCCATGATGTAACCAGCTATGATGAATTGAAGTCCATGATGGATAAAGAAAAGGGCGGTTGGGCACGCGTGTGGTGGGCAGGCTCAAGTGAAGATGAAGGCAAAATCAAGGAAGAAACCGGTGCAACGGTGCGCTGTATTCCCTTTGAGCAACCCGGCGGCACAGGAAAATGCTTCTTTACGGGCAAAGAAGCCAATATGATCGCTCTCTTTTCCAAGGCCTATTAATTCGTCGCAACTTCTCTTTGAGAAATAGGCGTTGGTGAGGTAAGTTTCGTAACCTAATTTACGTCTTATGAATGTTAGAGGCGCATTGCGCCTCTTTGAATTGGTGAAATAAAGCGTTTCTAACACCGTTTCAATGTTTTGATTATACAGTCTTAACAACATCGTGATATAATGCTCAATATGGAAACGTTTCACAAACACCCCTTTGCACTTGGATTCCATTCTATTGGCTGAATGTCACAGATTGTGTAAATGAATGACCACAATGAAGTTGTGCATTCAAACTAACGTATAATAATTGGGAAGGGCTTTTAGTTACTTTGACCGTTGTTGGTACGTTTGGGGTTTGATAAATTTACGGTAGAAAACTAGTTCTGATTATTGACAGTTTTTTGTTTTCTCGGGTTGCACAATAAAAAATGCTCCTCGAACTACCACCGTCCTTATAGGGATTAGGTGGTATCTGTTTTTTTAGGATAGAGAGATGGCAGCTTACTTAATTGTTGACGTAGATGATTTACTCCAGCGCTTTAACAGCAAGGGTATTTCGCTCGATGTACAAGAACTAGCAGTTGGGTTGCGCGGTGGTGCAGCTCTAGCCGCTGGTTTGTTCAACGCAGATAGCCTCAAAGCCGTTGCTGTCGCCAATTGGAGCGCGCACGGTACCACAGGCACAAATTTCCAGCGGATTTTCCGCTCGGCTGGTTATGATGTATTCGACATGCCACGGCGTGAAACGTTGGCGGATGCCTTGATTGTCCACTATTTTTCGTTTGACCCCGAACCTGTTGACGAATTGATCTTAGCAACCACCAACCCCGATCTTGTGCCGTTGGTGCGGCGGGTCAAGACCACCCGTAATGCCCGTATTCGTATTTGGGGCGCTGAGAATATACTGGCTGGGACGGATCTTGCTAATCAAGTCATTTTCCAACCCTTGGAATCGCTCCCCGGCATTCAGACCAAAAATGTGGCGGTCTATATCGACTTTGAAAACATCGCCATTAGCTTGAACGAGCAGGGCTTCGTCGTCAATCTGGACCATCTAATTGATCGCTTTGTCATGCAAGCCAAAGCACACGGTCAGGTCGTCAAAATGGCGGCTTATGCACCGTGGGGACAGCGTGGTAGTTTGCCACCGCTGGTTGATAACACAGGCCGTGAAATTGCCGACGATGCACCCAGCCGTTTGATGCTGGCGAATATCGATCCTGTCTTTAATCTCCCCGGCAAGAACAGTGCCGATATGCGTATTGCCCGCGATGTCATCACCGATGGCAGTCAGAAAAATGCCGCCGATGTGTTCATCATGGCAAGCGGTGATCGCGATTTTAATCAGGTCTTGAACTCATTACGTGCCAATAGCAAAACGGTGATCGTCTGGGGTGTGCGTGGCAGCACCAGCCGCCAGCTCGAAAATAACCCCGGCATCACCGTCGAATACATCGAAGATTTCACCAATCTTCAAACACACCAATCATTGAGCGTGGCCTCGGTGTCGGATGGAACGGATGTCGCTTTATTCACACCATCGCAGTGGTCAAGCGTCATCATCCAGTCTGACCGCTTGGCAACCGTGATGGGTGCCGAAGTCATGTCCGTACACCAATTGGTCGAGCAGCTTCAAGATGTAGGCGCGGTTATTTCCCGCCCGCGTGGGGAAGACTTGGTTTCACAGGCTATGTCGCTCGGCATCCTCAAAGCCATATCTGCTAACGGTATGATCGCTTTGAATGTCAACCATCCCATAGTCGAAAAGACACGCCTGATCCGTGACCGCGTCGTCGTCCGTGTCATGAACACCTTGGGTGTGCGTGGTTGGGAGTACGTCAACTACGGCTTCCTGCTCAAAGGCTTGGCGATGGATCGCGACCTTGAGCGCCCCGGCTGTAACGTGAGTGACCAATGGCGCAGCGAGTGGATTGATTGTCTTGTACGCGAGCAAATTCTCGTGCGCGAATTATTGCCGCATCGTCATAATCCCGAAGACCTCGTTCCGGTCATCAAGTTACAACCCGATGTGATTTTGCCTGCGATGCAGATAGGATTGGGTGATGACGAACATGAAGAACAAGAAGCACCCAATTGGGCAGGTATTTCATTATCTGACCTCGATACACTCAGCCCTGAAACGGCTGATATGGTACGGCGCGTCATTGTCAGTGTCGAGCAGTTCACCAGTTTTCGCAACTTTACATGGTGCCCGTTAGGCAGCCTCCACAAGCGTTTGCGTGTATTTGACACCGGTATGGCCTTCCAAAAATCGGTGGAATACCTCAAGGAAAACGATGCTGCGACAGTCGGCGAATACAGCAACCCACAAAGCGACTTCCTCACAAAAGGGATCTCGCTGCATATGAATTCGGAAGTTTGCCGCTATATCCTCGGCCAGCGCGATATATTCCTGCGCTTATTGCTGACCATGTACGAACGCAACATTCCGATTTCAGAGGCCAACCTAAAAACCGCTGATCCTACGGGTAATTGGATTGCCGACTTCTGGTTCTCCTTGATGGAGACCGAAAACATTCTCAATGCCGTACCGGGGCGGGCAGGGCAGTACAGTTTGTTCCGCACCCATCACACCGTGAACCTCGTTGCGGATGCTATGAAAACGAAGTAGTTCACCTATAATGATGATCTTTTTAAGACGGCGCTAAGCCGTCATTTTGTTTACCCGCTCCCCTAATACTTGAGGATTGTCGCCTAATATCCCCTCTGCTATAATCCACCCCATCGGAATTAGACCAACGGGCTAACTGTCCTGCCGGTTTGGTGACTAAATAAGGACGGGTGGAAATGTCACTGGAAAAAGAAGCGAAGACGATACTCATTAACGACTACTCGCGGCACGAGAAAGACACCGGGTCGCCAGAAGTCCAAATTGCTATCCTGAGTAACCGGATCACATACTTGACCGAACATCTGCGCACGCACATTCATGACGAACATTCACGTCGTGGGTTGCTGAAGTTAGTTGGTTCGCGTCGTCGGCACTTGCGGTATCTAAGCAAGACAAAGCCCGATGTCTACCGCGACATCATTGCGAAGTTAGGGCTGCGTCGATAACCTGTTTGAGGTTCAATCGAACATGTCAAACCCGGGATGTCCTGCTGGGACATCCTTTTCAGTTATGCCTGACAGAGCAGGTATTGGAACGTGGAGCTAAACCTCGCTTTAGCTATGCTTTCCAGTTCCTGCTGTCGGGCTTTCGTTTTTTAAGGAGAAAAGACAGATATGGAAACGATAACAAGTCCTATGGGGACGCTGCATCGCTTCACCGTAAAATTCGGTGATCGCGACATCATCCTCGAAACCGGTAAGCTGGCGGAACAAGCTGGCGGTGCAGTCACCGTCCGCGATGGCGACACGGTTGTGTTTGCCACAGCCACCATGAGCAAGAAGGCTCGCACGGGCATTGACTTCTTCCCCCTGAGCGTAGATTTTGAAGAAAAAATGTACGCCGCCGGACGCATTCCGGGCAGCTTCTTCCGTCGCGAAGGTCGTCCTTCCGAACAGGCGATTTTGTCCTCGCGTGTTGTAGATCGTACCTTGCGCCCTTTGTTCCCTGATGATCTGCGTAACGATGTCCAGATTATACTCAGTGCCTTCAGCCACGATCAAGAACATCAAATTGATATGCTCGGTATCATCGCCGCCAGCGCGGCCTTGGCGATTTCCGATGCCCCTTGGAACGGTCCAGTTGCCGGTGTTCGTATCGGCTTAATCAACGGTGAATTGGTCGTCAATCCGACTATCAGCCAGATGCCCAAGAGCGCCTTGGATTTGCGCCTCGCTGGTACTGCCGAAGCCATCAACATGGTCGAATGCGGTGCGGCTGAAGTTGATGAAGAAATGATGCTCAAAGCCCTTAATCTGGCCCATGCCTTGCTGCAACCTGTGATTGCAACCATCAACGAGATGCGTGCAGCAGTGGGTAAGGTCAAGTCTGGTTATGTACCTGCTTCCACCAAAGCCAACGTTTCGGCAGCCGTCGAAGCCAAAAGCGGTGCGCGTATTCGCCAGATCATCGCCGAACAAACCGAACGTAGTGGCAGGAACGAAGCCCTCGATGTTCTGAAATCTGAACTCGTCGGTTTCTTGGTCGAACAGAATGAAAGCCTCACTGACCCCGAAGAGCAAATCGAAATCGGTGATGCCAGCGATGCCTTTGGTGAAATTGTTGCCAAAGAAGCCCGTCGCCGTATCGTAGACGAAGGCATTCGTCCTGATGGGCGTGGCCTGACCGATATTCGTCCGCTCGCAGCCGAAGTCGGTGTTGTTCCCCGCGTACATGGCTCTGGCCTGTTCAAGCGTGGACAAACTCAAGTTCTGACCATCGCTACCTTGGGTACTCCCGGTGATGCTCAGGAAATCGATACCCTCAGCCCTGAGAAGCCCAAGCGTTACATGCACCACTATAACTTCCCACCCTACAGCACCGGTGAAGCCTCACCTCTGCGTGGGCCGAAACGTCGCGAAATTGGTCACGGTGCATTAGCCGAAACCGCGCTCCGCTATATTCTTCCGTCAGAAACTGACTTCCCCTATACCATTCGTTTGGTGAGCGAAGTCCTCAGTTCCAATGGCAGCACCTCAATGGCGAGCGTCTGCGGTAGCACCTTAGCCCTCATGGATGCCGGTGTGCCTATTCCGCGTCCTGTTGGCGGTATTGCGATGGGTCTTATTCAGGAAAATGGCAAGACTGCCGTTCTGACCGACATTCAAGGTTTGGAAGATCATATCGGCGATATGGACTTCAAGGTCGCTGGCACATCCAAGGGCATCACCGCCCTGCAAATGGACATCAAGATCAATGGTGTCTCCGGCGAAATCATGGAAAAAGCCTTAGCACAGGCCCGTGAAGCTCGTCTCAAAATCATTGATGTGATTATGGGTGCGCTGCCTGCTTCCCGTGCAGAACTCAGCACCAGTGCCCCTCGCATTCTTACCATCAAGGTCAACCCGGCCAAAATCGGTGCGATCATTGGCCCCGGTGGCAAGACCGTTCGTGGTATTCAGGAACGTACTGGCGCGAAGATTGACATCGAAGAAGACGGTACGGTTTATGTCTCTAGTATTGATGGCGGTGCGGTTCTGGCCGCCGAAGAAATTCGTGGTTTGACCGAAGATGCCGAAATTGGCAAGATTTATACGGGCAAAGTCACGCGTATCGAGTCTTTCGGTGCCTTCGTTGAATTCTTACCGGGCAAAGATGGTATGGTTCATATTTCGCAGCTTGCGGATTACCGTGTCGAATCAGTCGAGAGCGAAGTCAGCCTTGGCGACGAAATCATGGTCATGGTCACCAACATTGATGACGGTGGCAAAGTCCGTTTGAGCCGTCAAGCCGTCCTCGAAGGTTGGACACCCGAAGAAGCCCGCGCCCGTGACAGCCGTGGCAGCAGCAGCGGTGGAAATCGCAGTGGCGGCGGCAATCGCAGTGGCGGCGGTGGTGGTTACAATCGTGGTGGCAACAGTGGCGGTGGTGGAAATAGTGGTGGTGACGGCGGTAATTACAACCGCAGCTAATTTCCACAGTTTACAACAATTAAGATATTGATAGTCAGGGAGAGTTATTTACTCTCCCTGATTTATTTAGAACCCCTTTGAACCTTCGCTAATCAAATCTTTAAGACGAATATAGCAACGAAATAGCTTAAGAAGTGTATATATAACTAGATGCACATTTGATGTTACACTCAAAAAAAGAGATACTACAGGATTCATAGACGTGACTGTTTCTCCTCCTGCAATGTCCTCACCGCCGTGGACAGGACGCACCAAGCGCGTCATAGCCTTAATCGCCGCTGGTGGGATATTATTGGCTGTTTTTCGCCTGAGCGAATTGGTGCCGGTTGTTGCCGTCGCTGTCATTTTGTCTTACCTCCTCACCCCGTTAGTTAACTTTTTTGAAAATCGTGTCCTCTCATTTGGGCCGCTCAAGCAAAAGTCACATCGCGGCTTTGCGGTTGGTTTGACCTATCTGGTGATTTTGACGGCCTTCATC
>JACDGI010000490.1 GCA_013821665.1 Anaerolineae bacterium | reverse complement strand
GTCCCACGTTGAACGTTCCCGTCAGATTCACATCCACATGGTGCTGCCAATTATCCTGTGGAATCTCAAGAAAAGGTTTAGCCTCTACGATCCCTGCATTAGCACACACAATATCCAACCCACCAAGTTCCTCTACCAGAGTCGCAACTGCCGCATCCACCTGCTTTCGGTTGCTGATGTCCACTTTCTGGTATAGCACTTTGCCACCAGCGAACTCGACCCGTTGAATCCGTTCCTTGGCTTCAGCTTTACTTTTAATATCCCACACGGCCACTGTCGCCCCATCCAACGCCAGATGCAGCGCCATCTCATTACCCAGATCGCCTAATCCGCCTGTTACCAATGCCACTTTACCGCTTAAATTCATATCGATTGCTCCAAAATAAAGAAATCCTATATCTAAACAGTAATCATTCGCGTTATTATAGCCTTCGTCTGATCGTGCCTCAAAAAGCCACAGGAGTCATTATGACCACTCTTACAGGTAACAATTTTATCGCTGGTGAAACAAGCCAATTGGGTACAACCACCTTTACCAGTGTCAATCCACGTACTAAGCAGCCCGGTACGGTGGAATTCCATAATGCCACAGCGGAAGAAATTCATAACGCTGTGGCTGCTGCTGCCGAAGCCTTCGCTCAAACACGTACCTATTCAGCCGCACGCCTCGCTGATTTCCTCGATAAAGCCGCTGAAGAAATCATGGCTCTCGGTGATGAACTCCTCCAAACCGCTGACATGGAAACGGGTCTCGGTCTGCCGCGTCTCACTGGCGAACGTGGACGCACCACCGGCCAACTGCAATCCTACGCCCAAATCTTACGCGAAGGTTCTTATGTCGAAGCCATCATCGACACCGCCCAACCGGATCGCCAACCCGCACCACGTCCCGACATCCGCCGAATGCGCTTCCCCATTGGGCCTGTCGCCGTATTCAGTGCCAGCAATTTCCCCTTCGCCTTCGCCGTCGCTGGTGGTGATACCGCCTCAGCTTGGGCAGCCGGCAATCCGGTCATCGTCAAAGGTCATCCCGGTCATCCTGCTACCTCTGAACTGTTTGCGCTTGCCATCAACCGTGCCATCGCCGCCACCGGTTTCCCCGCTGGATGGTTCTCGCTGCTGCAAGGTGCAACTGTCGAAGTCGGCCAACTGCTCATCCAGCATCCCCTTTTAGAAGCGGTTGGCTTCACCGGCTCATTACGTGGTGGACGTGCCATTTACGACACCGCCGCCCAGCGCAAACGCCCTATTCCGGTTTATGCCGAAATGGGCAGCATTAACCCGGTGCTAATTATGCCCAACGCTGTCACCGCCCGTGCTGAAACCCTTGCCGAAGGTCTGGCCGCTTCCGCCACATTAGGTGCCGGACAATATTGCACCAACCCCGGCATCGTCTTCATGTTGGACAGCGCTGAAACGCAAAACTTCATTATCGCCTATCGTGACAAAATGGCCGCACGTCCCGCTGGCGTACTGCTCAACGAACAAATCGAAAGTGGATTGGAACATGCTGTGGCTGCGACTCAAGCTCGTAGTACTGTCCATACCCTCACTGGTGGCTTTGTAGTTGATGGTGATGCCTTCTCGTTCGCCAACACCGTCATGAAAACTTCCGGCGCAGATTTTGCTGCGGATGCTGCGTTGCAAATCGAACATTTTGGGCCTGTGACCTTGTTTGTAGTCGCCGCCTCACCGGATGAACTTACGACTGCGCTCCAAGCACTGCATGGCAACCTGACAGCCACCATCCACGCCGAAGCCAGTGAACTCGACTCCGCCAAACCCTATTTTGATCTCCTGCGAGAAAAAGTAGGCCGCTTACTCTGGAATGG
Source organism: Anaerolineae bacterium (assembly GCA_013821665.1). GTDB lineage: Bacteria > Chloroflexota > Anaerolineae > Aggregatilineales > Phototrophicaceae > CFX2. The sequence goes on along the minus strand of JACDGI010000490.1, from coordinate 4,565 downwards.
CTATCCAACAGGTGTCGAAGTGGTCTACGCCCAGATGCACGGCGGCCCTTATCCCGCCACCACAGCTCCGGCAACCACCTCGGTTGGCTTCACTGGCATCCAGCGTTTTATGCGTCCGGTTGCTTTCCAGAACTTGCCTGATCAATTACTACCGGAAGCATTAAGAAACGCAAATCCATTACACATATGGCGTATCATTAACGGAGTCAACAGCAAAGATGCCATTCAATAATCAGCCATAAATCAGTCAGGATAACTTTTGCAATATTTGAACAACCTTCCGCTTGCCATCTCATTGATCATCGTCGTACTGTTAACCGTAACACTGGCGGTTGGGTTTCTCGTTTTCACAAGGGTTTATATCCGTCGCCACTTCAATATTTCGGATGAAACCGACGACACCGTTCAATTCTACGCAGGGGCAATCGCTGCTTTTTACGGCATTGCTCTTGCGTTTATCACTGTAGCCAACTGGGAAAATTACACCCGCGCTGTTTCAATTGTCTCTGCCGAAGCCGCGTCCGTCGGTGCCCTCTATCGTGATGTCACTGGTTATCCCGAACCGCTGCGGACTGAACTGAAGGCCGATCTCAAAGAATATCTGGAATTCGTGGTCAACCAAGCTTGGCCCGCCCAGCAGCAAGGTGTTGTGATTCAAGGCAGTGTCGAAATCCTGAATAAGTTCCAAGATGCGCTGCTTCAGTTTGAACCCGCCACAGAAGGTCAAAAGGTCATTCATGGGGAAGCCTTCAGCCAATATAACGAGTTCATTTCCAATCGCCGCCAGCGCATTGATTTTGTCGATGCAGCACTGCCTACAATTCTGTGGGTCATCATTTTGGGTGGCGCAGTCATCACCATTTTTGTCACCTATTTTTTCTATGTACCCAATGTCCGTCTGCATATCTTGCTCATCGTTTGTTATTCGATGCTCATCGCAGTCGTTATTTATTTCACTGCGCTTATGGAAAACCCGCTCAAAGGGCCAGTTGGCATTACCCCCTCTTCGTATCAAACGATTCTCGATACATTGGTAAACGTGCCTTCAGCCAAATAAAATAACACTCGCCTCCTCAGCTCCATCATTACAAAACGGGTCTAGCTGATGGGTTGTTAATGCGCCTAAAAATCGATCCGCCCAAACATTTGGCTATAACCTCAGCGGTGATTGACCACGGCACCGATTAAGAGTTAAATTGTAGGCAGATAAATAGGAACAGAGGTGATCCATATGCAATACCGGTCTCCTGTCACCAACCGCCTCACGACACTCATTGGCGCTTTGGGTGCCATCGTCGTACTCCTTGCCCTTGTACATTGGGGTGGTTCTGCCACCACGGGTCCACTACTCATCTTAGGGGTTGGCGTACTCATCGCCATCGTGGTGATCTTCGGGGTATTGCTCTGGTGGCTCTACATCAGCCCCATGCCTGCGGATCAAGTCGTAAAGATCGCGACTCGTTCCGCTACAAACCGCCAAACCATTGCTATTCTCATGATGATTAGTGGTCTGCTCTTCAGCATCGGCGCACTCTGGGATGAAGTCTGGCATCGCACCTATGGTGTTGGTGCAGCCATCAACGATTTCTTCTGGAGACCGCATATTCTTATTTACATCAGCATTGGTCTGGTCGCTCTTTTCGCCTTCGTCGGCTTGTGGCCGATTATGCATGGACGCGGCAACATGCGTCAGCGTTTCCGTTCCGAACCCCTTTTAGGCTTATTGGCGCTGGCCTGTGGTTTTCAGGTGGTCATCACCCCGCTCGATCCGCTCTGGCATCAATTGTATGGCCTCGATTTGACGGCATGGAGTTTGCCACATTTGCTGCTGGCAATCGCCTTGGTCGCAGTCATGTTGGTAGCAGTCGCTGTTCAACTCTCGTGCATCCGCCCTACGGCTTGGCGTACCATTCGCAACCTCAGACCACAGGATGGATTGATCATCGTTCCTCTAGCGCTGATTATTCTGATGCTCACCCAATTCGGCACCACCGAATGGGAAAATCTAACATCCATTGGCATCGGCCAAACTTCCGGTGCATTCTGGCAGCGACCTGAATGGTTATATCCAGTCGTGGTCATCAGCTTGGCCGCCTTTGTTGGTATGATTGCAATTTACACCACCCGCTTAGCTGGATCAGCCACCCTCGTCGGATTAACCTGTCTGGTTATCCGCCTGATTTTGCTGAACACCCTACGCGCCAACCAACCGCCAGCCAACCTCACCTTCGAAACGCATATCAACTTGTTACCCCCACTGATTGCTTTAGATCTGTGGTATGCCTTCCGCCTGAAGCAAGCGGCCTCGCGCTCTACCATCATTGGCGGCAGCTTAGCGATTGTTATCGCGACCTTGACCATTGGCGCGTTCATCGTCACTAAAATGATGATCTACCCACGTTTCAACAGTGACACGCTCCCCGGCATGATTGTCTTCGGCTTGATTATGGGATTAGCTGTAGGCTTTGCCGGTTCGCAAATGGGTATATGGCTGCGCTCGCATGGCGCATATGTCGAACCAGCAGACGCAACCGCCACCAATTACGTCCGCGTAATGAGTATTGGACTTGGTACGCTGGTTGCTGTTCTCCTGTTTGTCACCCTTTTCATCAGTACCGCTACACCACCAACCCTCTAAATAAGTTTGATCTCCGAAGTGGACACTGAGCATCATCGTGTCCACTTCATCCCCTCTGTCATAAGTTGGGCTAAAAGCACTACCCCGAAATAGGTCACATGCTTTATGCGGATTGAACTGCCACCTTTTATGCTACAGAAACAATGATTTTATGTGCATAAAACCGTGCCTATTAAGGATAATTGACTGTGTCTTTACCACAACGCTTTCGCGCTCAGGTTGATGAATTTGTCGATAACTACCCCGGCTTCAAAGAGACCAGCCAAGATGTTGCTCGTCGCATTCAAGATGCCATTTTTGCCAAAGGTGAACAAGGCCGTAACGTCGCTGACATCCTGCATGGTAAGCAGATTGGTCATCCACTGCATCCTATTCTGACGGATATTACCATCGGCAGTTGGACGTTAGGCGCATTTTTCGACCTACTCGCCTTTCTGACACGTTCGCCCAGTTCGCGTAAAGCCGCAGATCGACTCATCGCCCTCGGCACACTATCCGCCATACCAACGGCCTTAGCTGGCATTACCGACTTTTCGGGCATCAAACAGGATTCAGCCGGACATGGTGCCATTCACGGCATCATCAACTCGGTTGCCCTTTTCTTTTTCTGGCGCTCGATGCGTAATCGTGCCCGTAATCGTCACTTCTCCGGTTTTCTCTATTCGACGTTTGGGCTCGGACTCATGACTCTCGGAGCATGGCTCGGCGGAGAACTGGTCATGAGCCGTCGCGTCGGTGTCAGCCACATTCCCGAAAAACAGGTCGCTGACGATTGGACACCCATTCTGCCTGCCGCTGATCTAAAAGCCAATAAGCCGCAGCGCATCGAAATTGACGGGCAGCCGATCTTGCTATACAAACACGCCAAGCATATCTCAGCTATCAGCGCGGTATGCAGTCATGCTGGCGGCCCATTGGAAGAAGGCTCAATCCGTGATGGCTGTGTCCAATGTCCGTGGCACGGTTCAGTCTTTAATCTGACCGATGGGCATGTTGTGCATGGCCCTGCCACCGTCGAAGAGCCCCATTACCTCACCCGCGTCACCGATGGACAAATCGAGCTTCGCCGCTGGCGTTTGGGTATGGACGAATATCCTATCGAATCCAGCGCCGTTCACAGTCAAAATGGTCAGGCGCTTAAAGATCAAGCCTAGAGAACTTCAATTATGTTCTCAAATCGTAAGTTCAGAGCAAAGGAGTAAATAATGCCATTTAAAAATGTAAGTGATCTGCCCGGTGCGGTCACGGATAATTTGCCGAAACATGGGCAAGAAATCTACATGGCGGCCTTTAACAACGCATGGAACGAATACAAAGATAAAAACGAGCGTCATCAAGGGGCAACCCGCGAAGAAACTGCCCATAAAGTTGCGTGGGCAGCCGTCAAGAACATCTATGAAAAGAACCTCAAAACGGGTAAATGGGAACCTAAGACTTCGAAAGTCTAGTGACCAAAAGGGCGGTTGCACATGTGACCGCCCACTCCGCTAAACCCATAATCGCCATCATCTTTTCAATGCGCTATACTCCTCACATCGAAATTAAGTTTGTGAGGAATAATGTCACCTCGCCTATTATGTGTTTTCGCACACCCTGACGATGAAGTGTTCTGTAGCGGCGGCACCATTGCCAAATACATCGCCATCGGCGCAGAAGTTATGGTTATTTCGGCCACCAGAGGCGATGCCGGGCAAATCCGCGATGCTCAAATTGCGACTCGTCGTACCCTCGGCAAAGTCCGCGAACAAGAACTCTACACGTCTTGCAAACACCTTGGGGCACAGTTCGTCCAATGTTTGGATTATGGTGATGGCACCCTCAAAGATTTGGACATCAACATTCTTGTTGAGCATGTCGTCAAAATCATCCGCGACTTTCGCCCCGATGTGGTCATTACCTTTGGGCCGGACGGTGCCTATGGACATCC
>JACDGI010000489.1 GCA_013821665.1 Anaerolineae bacterium | reverse complement strand
ATACTCAACACCCATCTGACACTTACAACACGGGACTAAAACGCACATGACCTCGACATTTATTGTGCTGGCTGCCATCAACGGTTTTCTGGGCGTGGCACTCGGCGCGTTTGCCGCCCACAGCCTTGCCGCTTACTTCAGTGATAAACCACGCATGGAAGCCAACTTCAAAACCGGTGTGCAGTATCAGTTCTATCACACCGCCGCCTTGTTAGGCGTGGCCTTTGCCGCCAAGCAGTTCACCTCATCCTTGATTCCGCTGGCGGGTTGGCTGTTTCTACTGGGGATTATTCTCTTTTCCGGCAGCTTATATGTCATGAGCCTCACCGGAAAACGCTGGTTAGGTGCGATCACACCTTTGGGCGGGTTGGCCTTCCTCGCCGGATGGGTGCTGCTCGCAATCGGCGCATTGCAGGGTTAACATGCCAACTATCACCCGTTATTTCATCAAAGCCGCTTTGCTTTATTTTGCGGGCGGATTGTTGATCGGATTTCTCATCAGCGCCCGTACCCTATTTAATCTCCCCGCTGCGCTGACAGCCATGACACCCACTTATCTCCACATGCTGGTCGTCGGCTGGATCACCCAACTCATCATCGGCATCGCCTATTGGATGTTCCCCAAGTTTTCTAAAGAATCCCCGCGCGGTGATGAACGCGTTGGCTGGGTAATCTTTATCTTGTTGAATGTCGGCTTGGTGCTGCGTGTCATCGGTGAGCCACTCAGTATTGGCTGGATGCTGCTCATCTCGGCCATTCTGCAATTCTTCGCCATCTGGCTGTTCATCATTGTCATCTGGCCGCGCGTCAAGGAGCGTTGATATGCCACGCTTGTCGGTATGGATAATTCGTTCAGCGCTGATGCACTTAGGCATTGGCATCACGCTCGGCACGCTGATGCTCTGGAACAAAGGCAGCCTCTTCGACGCGCGAATCTGGCTGCTCGTCAGTACGCATCTGGAACTGCTGATTGTCGGCTGGCTAATGCAGTTGGCGCTGGGCGTGGCCTTCTGGATTTTGCCCCGCTTCACCCATGAACCCCGTTACGGCAATGTCCGGCGCGGTTGGGGAGGATTTATCTTGTTGAACAGTGGCATACTGCTCGTCATTCTCGGCATATGGCTGCCCGATTTAAGCAATCTACAACCCATCGGGCGGCTGGTCGAGTTGCTGTCCGTCATCACCTTAGCCTCCGTTCTCTGGCCGCGCGTCAAACCCTTCGGCGTATAATCAACACACCATCACTCGCGCCAACCGCAGATCTTGATCTGCCGTCTTTGGCCTTATCGAATCATGTCCACATTTCACCGATATTTCGGAGCCAATTGACGACTTCACCCGTGATTCGTTCCGGTTCGTCGGCTCGCAAACTTTTATCGGTCACACAAACGATGTTGATAATCGGGTGTGTCTCATCCGTACTCTCGACATTGATGATGCTGCCGACGCGCTTAAACAAAGGCGCTCCATTTTTGATGGTTTCAAGCGTCTCGCGATCTGCAACCAATCGCAACGTAGGCGATTCGTCGCCCGTTTGTGTGTAGCTCACAAAAAGCTCTCGAATTGGATTCATACAGACTCATTTCACGCGCTTAGGATGTTGCGCTCACCTGCTGATCGCGCACGAGTACGTCGTGTGCGCCACCTTCCACAATGCTGACCGACGACACCAGTGTCAGACGCGCATTTTGCTGAAGCTCAGGAATGGTCAGGCTGCCGCAGTTACACATCGCGGACTTGACTTTGCTCAAACTGATGGCGAGGTTATCGCGTAGACTACCCGCATATGGCACATACGAATCCACGCCTTCCTCGAACGAGAGTTTAGCATCCCCACCCGAATCGTAGCGCTGCCAGTTACGGGCGCGCGCACTGCCTTCGCCCCAGTATTCCTTCATATAATTACCATTGACGACCACTTTATTCGAGGGACTTTCGTCAAAGCGTGCGAAATAACGACCCAGCATACAAAAATCGCTGCCCATCGCCATCGCCAAAATCAGGTGATAGTCGTAGACGATGCCACCGTCCGAACAAATCGGCACATACACGCCTGTTTCCGCAAAGTATTCATCTCGTGCCTGCGCGACTTCAATCACGGCAGTCGCCTGACCACGACCAATACCCTTGGCCTCGCGGGTGATGCAGATCGCACCACCGCCGATGCCCACCTTGATGAAATCCGCACCCGCATCAGCCAGAAAGCGGAAGCCATCACCATCCACGACATTTCCCGCGCCGATCTTCACGGTGTCGCCGTACTTCTCGCGCACGAATGCCAGTGTGCGCTTCTGCCACTCCGAGAAACCTTCCGATGAGTCGATGCATAACACATCAACACCCGCCTCGACCAGTGCCGGAATACGCTGTTCATAATCCCGGGTGTTGATGCCCGCGCCGACGATGTAGCGCTTTGAGTCATCGAGCATTTCGTTGAGATTTTCCTTATGCACATCATAATCTTTGCGGAATACGAACGACACAAGCCGCTGGTTACCATCAATGATCGGAAGTCCATTGATTTTGTGTTCCCAGATGATGTCATTGGCTTCGCTTAAGCTGATGCCATCCTTGGCATAGATAATCTTATCCAGCGGTGTCATGAACTCGGATACTTTGGTGTCTTTATCCATACGGCTGACGCGATAATCCCGGCTGGTGATGATGCCGATCAACTTACCTGTCGACGTGCCATCATCGGTGACAGCAACCGTCGAATGACCAGTCTTTTCTTTAAGACGCAGGATGTCTGCTAGGGTGTGATTTGCATGGACAGCCGAGTCGGTGATAACAAATCCCGCCTTGTAACTTTTGACGCGCCGCACCATCTCGGCTTGCTTTTCGATAGACTGCGAACAATAGATGAACGAGACACCACCCTCACGCGCGAGGGCAATCGCCATGCCGTCATTCGAAACCGACTGCATGATGGCGGATACCAGCGGCACATTCAAAGACAGCGCGGGTGTTTCACCCTTTTTGAACTTGACCAGCGGTGTTTTCAATGAAACATTCGCTGGCACACATTCCGCCGACGAATATCCGGGAACCAACAGGTATTCGCTGAAGGTACGAGAAGGTTGATCGTAGTAAAATGCCATTTTCTTGCACACCTTTGTTCATTTGGTCTTGCTACAATTTGATTGAACATGAATAGACGCATTGTGCCTCAATTCCACCACTCCGGTAAACCCTCTCTCTTATCTTGCCTTGGCGACTGTGCGAAGCTTCCTGAGGATGGCGGTTCAAGCCCGTATTGTCTTAGTCGTGGTAAAATCCGCTGAATGAAATTCACTTACCACTTATAATGTGTATCTTGAAAATGGCTTTAAGGAGTTTATGATGACTCGTCGTTTGCCACTTTTATTAATCCTCGCCCTCTCGCTGATCGGCTTCAAAGTCGCGGCGGAAAGTGAATCACCGCAGCACATCATCGCCTATTTCTCGTCATGGAGCATCTACGAGCGCCAATATTTTGTGACCGACATCGGCGCGGATATGCTCACCGACATCAACTACGCTTTCGCCAATATCAGCGATGCGGGTGAATGTGCCATCGGTGACGAATGGGCTGACACGCAGTTTCCTTATCCCGGCGAAAAAGCAGGTGATGGCTTGCTCGGCAACTTCCACCAACTGCAACTGCTCAAGGAGCAAAACCCCAACCTGCAAACCTTGATCTCCATCGGTGGTTGGACGTGGTCAGCTAAGTTCTCCGATGTTGCTCTCACTGATGCTTCACGCAAAAAGTTCGCGACCTCCTGCGTGGCCTTTATGAAAAAATATGGTTTTGATGGCCTCGACATTGATTGGGAATATCCAACTGGCGGCGGCAACACTGGCAACATCGAACGTGCCGAAGATCCCGCCAACTTCATTCTGCTGTTGACCGAACTCCGCACTGAACTCGACGCACAGGGTGGTATTGACGGCGAACATTATCTACTGACGATGGCTGCTGGCAGCAACATAAAAGCTATCAGTCAAGTCGATTGGAAAGCCGCTGCCGATCAGCTTGATTGGATCAACGTCATGGCCTACGATTTTGTGGGTTCATGGGTCAGCAACACCGGCTTTAACGCACCACTCTATGCCTCGCCCAATGATCCTGACCAGCAAAACAACGATGACACCGTTCTAAAAGCCTACCTCGCTGCGGGTGTCGCCTCCGATAAATTGGTCTTGGGTGTGCCCTTTTATGGGCGTGGTTGGAAAGATGTCACTGACAAATCCGATGGCTTGTTTCAGCCCTACGGACAAATCCCCAACGGCACTTATGGCGAAGGTGTGTTCGAGTTCAGCGACCTTTCCAAGTTCTGGCTGCCGTTGATGGAACGCCATTGGGATGATACGGCTAAAGTGCCGTGGCTCTATAACGCTAAAACCGGCATGATGATCAGCTACGACGATCCCGAATCGCTCAAATATAAGGTCGATTACGTCAAAGATAACAACCTCGGTGGTGTCATGGTCTGGGAACTCTCCTCCGACTCCCGTGATCACACGCTGCTCAAAGCCGTTCACGATGCTCTCATCCCCAGCGAATAAATAGCTTTGCTTATCAGGGTGCAGCATCGGTTGCACCCTATCCAGATTAAACCCATCAATTGACTTCGCGCTATAATTGGGAAAAGTTGGGAAATAAAGAGAGGTTTGGGTTATGACTCAAGCACCAATCCTGTTGCAATTGCCAGATGAGATTTATGAACGCTTGCGTGAAATTGCGGATGACAGTCAGCGTCCCGTAGAAAGTGTACTAATTGATAGCCTAACATTGCTTTTTGGAAACCTCCCCACCATTAACCCGCAGCAACTTGTAACCTTCTCGGATGAACAACTATGGGCACTCGTCCATCGGTTGATTGCTTGGCGGCAAGATGCACGTCTCAGTGAATTGACACGACTCAGCCAACAAGGTTCGCTCTCAGCAGCCGATCAATCTGAACTTGAATCCTTAATCGACACCTACGATCAATATGTTCTCCTTCGTTCAAAAGCGCTGCTCCTCCTCAAAAAACGTGGCTACAATGTCGAACAACATTTGAAATTAGCCCAAACTAATCTCTAACCATTCCCCTACCAATTTAACATCTCTTCTCCCCTATTTCGATTAGCAAATTGCCTTGCAAATAGTGACCAAAATGTAATCCATTGCCCCTCGCTTTCTGCTATTCTATTTCTATATCACTCTGTCTTATCTTGGCGTTCTTGGAGGTTAAATGTATTCTCCCACTTTTCTCTGTTCTCTCTGCGTCTCTGCGGTAAAACGTATGGCATTTGCTTTTGCACATTCAGCGGCTGCCTCCCGTAAAGCCGCTATTATGACAACCCCAAAAATGCAGCGGCGGAATTAGCCGAGCCAACCGCTGCACTGGCGGTAACAGCCGAGCATGCCGCCGTGCAAAAATGCCAATTCGGCGGATCACTCCCTTACAGCCGCCTGCCATTTCGGCGGAAGTTGTGCAATTTGTGCAGTAACTGCCACAAAAAAAGAGACGCATCCGGTTTCCCAAACGCGCCTCTTTGTATTTCACTCAGTACTCAGCACTCTTCCCTCAACACTTCTTAGGAAGGCACATCCAACACATAAATCTGGTTAGGGGCCTCATTGCTGGCAAATAACCCGCTGACCACCACCTGCTTACCATCTGGCATAAACCGCACCGAGGTCATACGCGGCCCAAATTTATAGTCTTTGGCTAACGTCAGCAAGACTTTTGCCTGATCTAGAGCGTCTAAAGGCGCAACCGAAATCGTACCCGGTTGATCCTGCACACGGTTTGTCCATACCAGCATCTTACCGTCCGGCGATAACCCAATCGCCTCCGCAACAGCATCAACCGAGGCTTTCTCGGATTTTGAAGCCACATCCCAAACATGGATTTTCTTATCCCGCGTGTTGGAAAAAACGAGCGTCTTGCCATCCTTGGTAAAAGCCATCGAACGGATAGCAAAACTCCCATATTGCTCACCGGCTGGCTGTAATTGTTGGTAGGTATTATCGGCAATCTGCCAGATTCCCACTTCATCATTAGCGGTGGCGGTCGCTAACTGTTTCCCATCTGGCGACAGTGCGTAGGATGCAAATTGAATATCGCCCATATCGGGAAACTGTGTATATTTAGTTTGGAATTCCATGAACGAATCAAAGTGCTTGCCGATGCTTTTGGTGATAGCACCAGTCTGTGTGTCGACTACCAGAAAGCGCTGCGGTATCCCCCCACTCATCAGCAAAATACGCCGATTATCAGGGAAAATCGACAATAAAGAGTTACCGATCAACAGCGTTTGATAAGTCTTGACTAACTTCAATGAGGGCACATCCCAAATGTTCACATCACCATTCATATGCACCGAAACCAATCGTCGGCTGTCAGTGGTGAAGGCTGCGCCAGAAACATAATCAGTGAAGC
>JACDGI010000488.1 GCA_013821665.1 Anaerolineae bacterium | reverse complement strand
TTTATACTCGCAGTCAGGTTATGCGTCATATCGACTTTGCAATCGTCATCAATTTCCTATTTTGGGGAAGAAGGATTCTGTCCATGAATAGCCAACTATCAACCCTATCTATGCTTGCTGCGCCCTGCCCGCTTCCGCTGGTCATCGACAATACAAACATCGCTTGGCAGACAATTTCGCGCGTCACACCCGACGATGACGACGAAGATGATGAAGAAAGCCTGTATGAGGAAGACGATATGCCGATGGAGGACGAAGACGATTACGACGATGAAGCGGATGGCGACGACGAAGATGATGAAGACGAACTGGACATTGTTGAAGAGGGCGAAGAAGCCGACGACAATCTCCATGAAGACGCGGACGCAAAACTAGACGACGAGGATGCGGATGTGCCTCTTGCTGATGACGACGATGAATTCGAGCCTGACCCCAATAACGATGAACTCGAAGAAATTGAAGACCATCCACAGGGCTAAGTGTATTTGATCGAAGGGCGATCTCAAAATTCGCCCTTTAACCGAGAAATGACGTGACTGGACTTCGCAGAAAACCTAGGCGACGACCACCGAGTTATCACCACCAAAAGAATTTTGAACATACTTGTCGGCGTTCCAATCGTTGTGCCATTCGCTGCCGTTCACCAGATAACGGAATTGGTATTCACGGCCTTTTTCGAGGCTCACCGTGGCCGAGAAACCGCCCTCCTTATCTGACTTCATAGGAGTCGCCTTTTCGTCCCAGTCATTGAAATCACCCACTAAAAATACGGTTTCGCCTTGCACATCTTTGGGCAGCGAAAAAGTTACTTTTACAGCTTTTCCTCGACTATTTTGTTTCTTTAACATGAAACTATTTCTCCAATAGATCGAACTGATCTCACTCAAAAATCACGCGCTAAAACTCATTCTATGATTTGAGGTGACAGGCTCGTATAGCCCACTTGGCGAATTTCTCTATAGGCCGAAAGGCTACTTTCTCAATCCCTTATTGAAATGCAGATTAGGCGCATGATCTCCAGAATTGATGGTGAAAGGATTGCTTGCTGATATTTTTCCGTAAGCATCCCCTACTAAGACAGGCTAACTGTCATGGATTTTCGACCCAGTTTTCCCATCACAAATCGATGGAAATATGTTTAACTAAGACTACATCGTGTTACCAAAAACATTACGGGGGTCAACATCATGTCGGACATACAAATAGCACCAAACTATCACGAGATCGTCAAACTGCCCAACAGCGAATTAAGCCAGCGTGCCAACGCAGCGCTCGAAGACTTTATTCAAGCAGTGAAAAAGGGCGAGGATGTCACTGAAAAGGCGCAACTGTATGAAGCCTATCAGGATGAACGGCTCAAGCGCCTCAACTTCATCAAAACCAAATACGGTCAGCGTGCAAGCTGACGTTAGAACATCAAATCAGGCGACATGTCGTTTCACTATTGAGATGATTGGTTATCGAATGAAAGGTCTCCATTATGAAAGACGATTTTCTGGATATCCATGCGATGGCTTATAAGACCGATGGAAGTTATCAGGTCAAACTGATCAACACTCCACCGGCTAACGTTAATGAATTCGCTAAAGTTATAGAGCCAATCGATGAAGGACGGCAGCTTGTCCTTTGGGTTCCTGAAGGAACGCCGGGTGACACTGCCCAAAATCTGGCGACGCATTTCGTCCCGTCTTTGAGAGTGCATTAATCTTGAGGTGAGTGGGTCGATGCCGAAGTTTATCACGCAAGAACTGATCAATTTGGGCGCAGTAAGCCTTATCATTCGCGTCGATTAATAACTCAAAGCGCCCATCTCTATTTAAGAACATTTGTTCCTTTTTGTCAACCCACGATTTCAATTACACGTTGATAAAAAACCACATTATCCGCCTAGTGTTGATTTGAATTGACATAGACCATACAATTGACCGACAGACCGTTGTATACACGTAATAGCGGGTTACACAACCTCGTCTACAGAATACAGAACCCAATGCACGCACTTTGATAACGTTGAAGTGCGTGCATGTTTTCTGGTGATTAGCACATTCTTAAACTGATCTTATTATTCGATTGTCCTATTAAGAAATAGATGGTCAAAATTTAATGTTCGATACCGAATTAGCATCACTTCTCATCGAACTCGCGCTGCGTGAAGATTTGGGCGAGGCGGGTGATTTAACCTCCAAGTCAACCCTATCGGATGACGTGCGGGTGTGCGGACGGATTGTCGCCAAAGCCGATGGTGTAATCGCTGGCTTGCCCTTGGTTGAAATGGTTTATGGTCAAGTTGATCCTACCGTGAGCATCCATTTATCTGCTCAAGATGGGCAACATATCACATCAGGGACATTGATTGCCGAAGTCGAAGGCAAAGGGCAATCTATCCTCACCGGCGAACGCGTGGCCTTAAACTTTCTTCAGCGGCTGAGCGGCATTGCGACGTTAACCGCCCAATTTGTAGGGGCTGTATCTGGCACAAAAACCGTTATTCTGGATACACGTAAGACTACTCCCGGCTGGCGCTTGTTGGAAAAATATGCGGTTAAGCAGGGAGGCGGTGACAACCACCGCATCGGCCTCTATGATATGGTACTCATCAAAGACAACCATATTGATGGCGCGGGCAGCATCACCGCCGCCGTAAATGCTGTGCGCGATTATCCGCAAGCCGCACAGGTTCCGATTGAAGTCGAAGTCCGCAACTTGGATGAACTGCGCGAAGTCCTGCCGCTGAAGGTTGACCGTGTCTTACTCGATAACATGACCGACGACCAGATGCGCGAAGCCGTGATTATTACCAACGGCAGCACCAAGCTAGAAGCCTCCGGCAATATGAACTTGCAGCGAGTGGCGAAAGTCGCCGCTACAGGTGTTGATTACATTAGCGTTGGAGCCTTAACTCATTCGGCTCCGGCGCTTGATTTGTCTATGAAAATTGTTCGCTTGTAAATGAACACACATCCTCACCCCCAACCCCTCTCCACTTCGTAGAGAGGGGAGCAAAGACTGAGGAAAAGAAGGAGAGAAGTGTAAGATGGCAGAAGCAGAAATGGTGATGCCGCTCGATCCGGCGGCCAATGAAACGCTGGTCGAGCAAGAAACCGCCGCCATTGAACGTATTCAAGAACTACGTCCGCAATTGGGTGATGATGTCGTCATTTTGGGGCATCATTATCAACGGGATGAAGTGGTACGCTTCGCCGACTTTCAAGGTGATAGCTATCAACTGAGTCAAGAAGGTTCGAAGGTCAAAGCCAAATACATCCTGTTCGCGGGTGTGCATTTTATGGCCGAGAGTGCCGTCGTCTTAGGACGTGAAGATCAGGTCGTCATCCTACCCAACATGCAAGCCGGTTGCAGCATGGCGGATATGGCGAACCTTGAACAAGTCCTCACGGCATGGGCAGAACTCGAAGATGTACTCGGTGATGATCCCGAAAACACGGTTATGCCTGTGACCTACATGAACAGCGCAGCGGATTTGAAAGCCTTCGTCGGTGAACATGGTGGCACAGTCTGTACCTCATCCAATGCTGATGGTGCGCTCAAGTGGTCGTTCGCCCAGCGCGAGAAAGTGTTTTTCTTCCCCGACCAACATCTGGGACGCAACACCGGCAAGGCGATGGGTATTCCCCTCGAACAAATGGTGCTCTGGAATCCCTTCAAACCCTATGGCGGACTGACCGACGACCAGATCCGCAACGCCAAGATTATCCTGTGGCGTGGACATTGCAGTGTGCATCAGCAGTTCCGACCCGAACACGCCGCGACGTGGCGCAAGCATCACCCTGATGTCAACGTCATTGTTCACCCTGAGTGCATGATGCAGGTGGTCGATACTGCCGATTATGTGGGTTCAACGTCCTACATCGTCAAGATGATCGACCAAGCACCCGCTGGCAGCAAGTGGGCAGTCGGTACCGAGATGCACCTCGTCAACCGTTTGAAGAACAAATATCCCGACAAAATGGTCGAGTTGCTGTCACCCTTCTCCTGCCTGTGCAGCACCATGTACCGCATCAGCCCGATTGATCTGGCAAATGTCATGGAGAATTTGGTGGAAGGCCGTGTGATTAACCAGATTTTCGTGCCTGAGAACATCAAACGCAACGCCAAACTCTCACTTGATCGGATGCTCTCCATACCAAGGTAGCAGATATACGTGGATGATATACGAACCAACACATTGATTATCGGCTGTGGCATTGCGGGCGCGGCCACTGCTTTGCGGCTGAGCGATAATCCCAACCATCATGTGACCATTATCACCCGCGCCTCGGATGCCGCCGACACCAATTCCAGTTGGGCACAGGGCGGCATTGTCACCCGCAGTTTAGGCGACTCGCCGGATTTATTGGTGCATGATATTTTGGAAGCCGGAGCCGGACTCAGTTCGCCTAAAGCCGCACGCTTACTGGCGGAAGTCGGGCCGGAACTCGTGCGCTCTGTTTTAATGGAACGCTGCGGTGTCAAGTTTGATCGTGACGAACGCGGCGAGTTGGTTTACGGGCTAGAAGGCGCACACAGCGTCCGCCGCATCATCCATGTGGGTGATAAAACCGGCGGTGCCATTGTCAAAGGCATGTTGGATACCATGGCGACCCGCCCCAACGTCACCCTCTTGATTGATCATACCGCTGTTGACCTGATAACCTTCCCTCACCATGCGCTTGATCCGGTGGCGGTTTATGACCCCATCACCTGCCAAGGGGCTTATGTCCTCAACCGCGAAACAGGGGCAGTCATCCGCGTATTGGCAGCCCATACGGTGCTGGCAACTGGTGGCTTAGGCCAAATCTTCCGCAACACCAGCAACCCCAAAGGCGCACGCGGTGACGGTCTGGCGATGGCATGGCGAGCGGGTGCGCGGGTCGTCAATTCCGAGTACATCCAATTTCATCCGACGACCCTCAGTGTACGTGGCGCACCCAATTTGCTGATTAGCGAAGCGGTACGCGGCGAAGGAGCGGTTCTGGTCACGCCCGATGGTGTGCCTTTCATGGAACGTTACGCACCCGAATGGAAAGACCTCGCCCCGCGTGATGTGGTCGCCCGTGCTATCCACATGGAAATGCTGGAACACGACTACGAGCATGTGTACTTGGATATTGCCAGCAAGCGCTCGCCTGAATTTATCCGCCATCACTTCCCGCAGATGGTCGAGTCCTGCGCGGCCTACGGCATTGATGCCACCACCGATTTGATACCTGTCGTGCCAGCCGCCCATTATTTCTGTGGCGGTGTACTGGTTGATGAAAGGGGACAGACTTCGCTCAGCGATTTGTATGCGGTCGGTGAGGTCAGTTGCACCGGCTTACATGGAGCCAATCGCCTCGCCAGCACCAGCTTACTCGAAGGCTTGGTGTGGGGCGACCGTGCCGCCGAACACATCGAGCAGCATCCGCGCGAACCCGTTGACGATTCGCGTGTGCCGACTTGGGTGTATCGTGGCGAGAGCGAACCTGATCCGGCACTCATCGAAGTCGATATGATGACCATCAAAAATGTGATGTGGCATTACGTCGGCCTCATCCGCACTGCCGAGCGCTTAGCCCGTGCCGAACGTGAACTGCGCCATCTCTGGCATGAAATCGAGGAATTTTATCGCAGCCAGCGCTTGAATGATGCCTTAATCGGCTTACGTAACGCGGTACAGGTCGCCCGAATTGTGACCTTCTCGGCACAGCACAACCGTACCAGTCGCGGTACGCATTACCGCGCCGATTCGCTGCCGCAAGAAGACCAACCAACTGAGATGTCACCCAGCGTCATGGGGCGGTAGTACAAATACTTTTACCGCAAAGACGCAAAGAAAAGGCAGAGAACGCAAAGGGTTTGACCATAGAGGATAAGATGATGAATGAGCAGCAGTTTACCTATCTTGACCACAGCGCCACCACCCCGACTGATCCGCGCGTCGTGGATGCCATGCTGCCTTATTGGACACAGGTGTTCGGCAACGCCTCCAGCTTGCACGCTGCCGGAAAAGCCGCCAAGAATGCCATGAATCAGGCACGGGAAACGATTGCGGCGGTTCTCAACTGCAATCCAGCAGAGATGATCTTCACCAGCGGCGGCACCGAAAGTGATAACTTGGCGCTGCGGGGTGTGGCCGAAGGGATGCGTATACGTGGACGTGGCAAACACATTATCACCACGGCTGTCGAGCATCATGCCGTCATGGATGTCGCCAAAGAACTGGTCGAAGATGGTTTTGAAGTCACCTTTTTACCGGTTGATGAATACGGACGTGTGACGGCCCAACAAGTCGTGGATGCCCTGCGCGAGGATACCATTCTGGTGAGCATTATTTATGCTAACAATGAAGTCGGCACCATCAATCCGATTGCCGAAATCGGTGCGGAACTGCGTAAACGGCGTGTGGTTTTCCACGTCGATGCGGTTCAAGCGCCGGGTCTGCTC
>JACDGI010000487.1 GCA_013821665.1 Anaerolineae bacterium | reverse complement strand
GTATGTATGCACAACAAAAAATTGTTGACGAAACCATGATCGAACTGGATGGCACACCGACAAAATCAAATCTTGGTGCCAATGCCATTCTGGGCGTATCACTGGCGGTGGCGCGCGCCGCGGCTGAAAGCGTCAACCTGCCGTTGTATGCCTATCTGGGCGGTGTCCATGCCCACATGCTGCCCGTGCCCATGATGAACATTATGAACGGTGGCAAGCACGCAACCAACAGTACGGATTTCCAAGAATTCATGGTGATGCCAGTGGGTGCCGATTCGTTCCGTGAGGCGCTGCGCTGGTGCGTCGAAATTTACCAATCGCTAAAGACTATTCTTCATAAAGCCGGTCACAGCACGACCGTCGGTGATGAAGGCGGTTTTGCCCCAAGTCTTGGCTCTAACCAAGCGGCCCTTGATGTCATTATGGAAGCAATTCAAAAAGCGGGTTACACTCCGGGTGAGCAAATTCGTATTGCGCTCGATCCGGCAGCATCCGAACTTTACCACGACGGCAAATATCACCTCGACATTGAAGGGCGTGTCCTTTCGGGCGAGGAGATGGTAGAGTTCTGGGCCGATTGGACGAGCCGCTATCCGATTATTTCGCTCGAAGATGGATTGGCGCAGGATGATTGGGAAAATTGGTCGAAGCTGGTCGCAACTATCGGTGACAAGGTTCAAATCGTCGGTGATGATTTGCTGGTCACAAACGTTGAACGTGTCGAACGTGCCATCAAGGAAAAAGCGGCTAATTCGCTGCTGTGCAAGGTGAACCAGATTGGTACATTGACTGAAGCGATGGCCGCGAGCCAACTGAGCCAGCGTCATGGTTGGACAGTTGTTGCCAGCCATCGCAGCGGTGAGACCGAAGATACGACTATTGCTGATCTGGCAGTTGCGATGAATGCGGGGCAGATTAAGACAGGCGCACCGGCCCGTTCAGATCGGGTCGCCAAGTTCAACCAGCTTTTACGCATCGAGGAGCAATTGGGCAGCGCGGCATTTTATCCCGGCCTCAAAGCCTTCACCAATCTCAAATTCTAGCTTGAATTGTTAACTCGAAAGGAAAATCAGCTTGTCCAACAAGTCAGGTGTTGAAGGCAAACGCACCAAAATTGTAGCTACAATAGGCCCGGCCTCGAATAGTGAATCGACAATGCGGCAGATGATTCGAAGCGGCATGAATGTGGCACGAATTAATTTCTCACATGGTGATCATGAGACACATGGGGCAAATATCGACCGCATCCGGCAAATCGCCAAAGAAGAAGGCGCGGTCATCGCTATTTTATGCGATATTCAAGGTCCAAAGATTCGTATTGGGAAAGTTGCCAATGAACCTCTGGTTCTCAAGAAGGGTGACAAAGTAACCTTCACCCTCGATAACGTGCCGGGTGACAATGGTGTGATTTCACTGCCGCATCCTGAGTTTATTCAGGACATCAAGGCAGGGATGCAACTGCTGTTGGATGACGGCAATATGGAGATGGTCGTCACACAGACGATCAATCGCGGTTTGATCTGCGAGGCCGTTATTCCCGGTGTACTGAGTTCGCGTAAAGGTGTTATGGCCCCTAAGGCGCGGCTGACCCTTTCGGCGATTACCGACAAAGACCGTGCCGATGTGGAATTCGCCCTCAGCAAGAATACTGAATATCTGGCGATGTCATTTGTGCGGTCTGAAGATGATATACGTGAGATGAGATGGCTGATTAAGCACCTCGGCGGTGATGTGGCGGTCATCTCGAAGATCGAGAAACACGAGGCGCTGGAGAACATCGAGTCGATTATCGAAGTGTCTGACGGCATCATGGTGGCACGCGGTGATCTGGGTATTGAAACGCCAGCCGAAGAAGTTCCGTTCCATCAAAAGCGCATCATCCGGCTGTGTAATGAGGCTGCGAAGCCCGTTATTACGGCTACACAGATGTTGAACTCGATGGTGGAAAGCCCACGTCCGACACGCGCGGAAGCCAGCGATGTTTATAACGCCATTTTGGATGGCACTGATGCGGTGATGTTGAGTAATGAAACTGCTGCCGGTAAGTATCCGGTCATCGCTATCGAGACGATGGCGCGGATTGCCGTGATCGCGGAACATAGCATTTGGACTAGCCGTACCCAACCGCACACGATTTACAAGCCGCGCACCGAAGGCAATCAAGCGATTTCGGACGCGATTAGCCAATCAACCTGTCAGATCGCAGAAGCACTGAGTGCCAAGCTAATCGTCACTTCGACTTTGACCGGTTATACCACACGACGCGTTGCGAAAGAGCGTCCCAAGACCCCGATTTTATGCGTTACGCCCAATGAAATTACACAACATCGTATGGCACTGGTATGGGGTGTACTTCCCCTGCTTATTCCAGAGTTTCATTCGATTGATGAGATGATTACTACGGTGGTGAATGCTGCTGAACAAGCTGATCTCGTCGTGACGGGTGACAGCCTCGTTATCATCGCTGGCGTACCGTTCAGCGTCGGTGGACAGACCAACTTCTTGAAGATCCATACTGTCGGGGATGTAGCCGCGTTCTAAACTTCAAATATCCGATTTGGTTTTAAAAAGGGGTGCAAAGCCTTGCGCCCCTACACTAATAATTTCCAAAATGATTTAAAGATCATCCCCTTCTACAAATTCTAGCGGCTCGGCATTACGGGCAGCGCTGCGTCTGCGTACTTGGGACTGCATACCCGTCGATGTTTGCTCAGGGATATTGGAGGGGCGAACATAGGCCGTTGTGGGCAATGCCGCTTCGGCAGTTGTGCGCTGTTGGGCTGTGCAATAAGGGCAGACTTGCCATGACAACTCTAGCATCTGACTGCAATTGGTGCAGGGTTTCTTCAGGCGAGTAAAGCAATGTGGGCAGGCTTGCCAATTGTCATGAACGCGCTGACCACAACCGGGGCAAGTCGGCTTCTCTTCGATTTCTTGGAGGAGCGCTTCTTCTTCCAGCGAGCGTTCATAGGCTTCGCTTAAGGTTTCACGGGGGCGTACTAACAAGTAGATAATCAAGCCGGGGATCATCAAGACCGCGACGAGGAGCAACGTGCCTATCTGTGCAAATGTATCCCGTGAGCGCGAACGCATATCGCGATAAGCCCAGACAATCAACGCTAACCAAAGCGCCGCCAAAATGACAATGCCGTAAACGGTAATGCCCAGCGCTAGATCACTCGACAATCCTAAACCAGTTAGCAATTCACCCATATTGGGAACTCCAAACCTTCAAACTATTTCTCAAGCCAGTATATCAGCGTGCCAGTATAGGCGCAAAAGACCGCGTAAGAGTATCATATTGTGCATCTCAGAATCAAAATTCCTAAATGGTGCTTATGAGTTCACATGATAAAGGCACAAAACCACAATCCAGTTTCAAGTCGCTACCCGTTAATGAGCGTCCAAGGGAGCGAATGCTCAGTCAAGGGGCGGCAAGTCTTTCAAATGCGGAACTGATTGCTATCCTCATGCGAACCGGAACAGCAACCGACAATGTATTGCAAGTCGCCGAGCAAGTGCTCACACGATGTGGTGGGTTAGCTGGCCTGATGCGTTCATCACATACTGACTTGTTAAAAATAGATGGTATGGGGCCGACCAAAGCCACCCAAATTATGGCGGTAGTCGAATTAGCAAAACGAGCCATGACTTTACCTTTGGCTGAGCGAACCGTCATCGACAAGGCGGAGGATGCCGCACGGCTGTTTATGGATATGCAGTTTTTGCAACAGGAACATGTTCGGATATTGCTTCTGGATTCAGCGCGTTGTGTAATCGCCAGCCCAACCATTTATATCGGTACCCTTAACACGTCAGTGCTGCGGGTATCAGAAATTTTTCGGGATGCGATTAGCCGCAACAGTGCGGCAATTGTGCTGGCCCATAATCATCCGTCAGGCGACCCTACCCCATCACCTGAAGATTTGGAACTCACACACACCTTGATTGCAGCAGGGAAATTACTCGATATTCAACTGCTCGATCATTTGATTATGGGCAACAACCAATGGGTCTCGATGAAAGCCCTTGGCATCGCATTCTATGACTAACAAAGGTTAGGGGTTTGGGTTCAAACTGGCAACCATTGCGATGTCACTAATATCAACATCATATTGATGACCAGATGAATAAAGGCGCACATCAATAAGTGAAACGGGCACCTGATCTGCTAATTGATCCGGACTTGTGAGCAAGTTCAGTAAATTTCCACTGTCGTATGTAAACCAGGCGTTGTCATTAACTTGTTCGTGGACTTGCAAGCAGGAATTACATTGCAGAGGAAAATTGCGATTAGGATCAACAATGGCATAAAAACCATGAATCCAAGTTCTTAAGTTCTCATGAATATCGCGATAATCGACGCGCAGCATTAAAGGGCATTCGCTGCCGTCCTGACCACAAGTACTCAGTGACTGATAGTTGATCCTAAAGGTGCTTCGCAGACTCAAATATTTAAAACTCTCCACATTAAGGCCATTACCCGACCACGAACGCAGACAAAAGGTTTCACCATGAGAGGTGGCATCACCATCACGAACCAAGCGTAATACTGTGAGACCATCCACAGTATCAGGGATGGCCTTGCCCGGTGGATTGCTATTATCGTTACAAAACCAATCTTTACTAAAGCGCAGGCCCGTTGCTACTACATTGGAGGCAGATTGGAGATCATCCTGAAAAATACGGTCACTGAGTAGGTTCGTATAAGCCTGAGAAATGGCTACATCCTGTGGATTGGATGCATAGTTGATCATACCCTGACTATTGGCCGGAACAGACTTGCCTACATCAACATCAGACGGTTTTAGAATAACCTCGCCATCTTGATTAACCACTTGCACGCGGTTATCCGATGCTCGCAGGATGTATTGACCACCTGAACGAAAGTAGATCAAGTCACCCGCAGGTGTTAGGACACTTAAGGTCAGGTCACGAGCCAATTTCTTAGGGACGAACACATTTATTTCGCCCTTAAAATCCCGCAGTTCGACAACATATTGGCCGTTTGTCCATTGAAACCGAGGACGTGCAGTGCGTAACACGCTGAAGGAAGTACCCCCACGCAGTGTTATCGAGGCTACAAGCTGTCTGTCATTCAGAGAATCGCTTAATAAGAGGGTAGCCTGAGAAATAGGATCGGTACTCAACTGGTCATTGTTGCTTACACTGCCATTGGAACGAATAGATTCCTGTCCTAAGATGCTAGCGCTGCCACGACTCACTTGCATCGTCGCATCCAAGGGCAAGGTGGATTGAAATAGGAAATAGATAATTCCAATCCCGCTGACCAAGCAGATGGAGCAAAACGTGGCAAAGGCGAGCAGCATAATGCCCCATGCGCGACGCTGTGGATCGATATTGATACGAGGAGATGGTGGAATGATTGCGTCCATACTTCCCAAAGTCTGTAACCTGTCAAATAGATCTCAAAAACAAATACCTGTGAGCCGCCAGATTATAACATAGTGCCGAGCCAACCCAAGCAAAGCCTTCATCTCGACGCACGGAGGGCATTCAGGTATAATAGCTGGCAATATTTTCAGAAGAAAGTTATATGGAGTATAGGCCATGTCCGGTCATAGCAAATGGTCTACAATTAAACGTAAAAAAGGTGCTGCTGACGCACAACGCGGCAAAATTTTTACGCGTTTGGCACGCGACATCATGATCGCCGCACGTGAAGGTGGTGGCGATGAAAATTCCAACACCAAGCTCAAACTAGCGGTCGCAAAAGGCAAAGCCAGCAATATGCCACGCGAAAACATTGAACGGGCGATTTTGCGCGGTTCGGGTGGTGCCGACGGCGAAATGATGGAAGAAATTACCTATGAAGGCTACGGGCCAGAAGGTGTTGCTTTCCTGATTGATGTGCTTACGGATAACAAAAACCGCACCCTAGCGGAAGTCAAACGACTATTTAACCGTGCGGGTGGCAGTCTGGCCTCGGCAGGATCAGTCGGTTGGCAGTTCGAGAAAAAAGGGTTCATTACCCTTGCTGGCGAAAAACTGGATTTTGATAATGTCTTCATGGCGGCTGCCGAAGCCGGTGCGGATGATGTTGTTGATGAAGAAGGCACCATCGTGGTTAACACACCACGCGAAATGTTCGCTGCCGTCGAAACAGCATTAGCCGAGAACGGTTACGAAATTGCGGATGCGGAACTCCGGTGGGAAGCCAAGAACGAAAGTGAGATTCCTGTCGAAAAGGCCCTGCAAAATATGCGTCTGATGGAACAGCTTGAAGAATTGGATGACGTTCAAGGTGTGGCTTCCAATCTGGCTATTACTGATGATGTCATTGCCGCCCTTGAGATCGCTTAATGATTAGTCTGGGTATTGATCCGGGTACGGCCACAGTCGGGTATGGTGTCGTCGAAGAGATGCGCGATGGGTCCCTGCAAGCGATTGCCTATGGCGTGATCACGACTGTAC
>JACDGI010000486.1 GCA_013821665.1 Anaerolineae bacterium | reverse complement strand
CCCAAACAGATGTGCTAGTCTGGACATATCAACAGCCTTCGTCCTTTAAGGAGTATCTATGTCCAACAACGAAACATTTTTTGAAGCGATCAAGCAGGGCAATCGTCAGACCGTTAGCGATTTGCTGATCGCTCAACCGGATCTCGCCAACGCCCGTAGCGCCGATGGTCTTTCAGCCGCGCTCTTAGCCACTTATTACGGGCATCCCGACATTGCTAAACTCATTGTCGAACACGGTGCTAACCTCAACCTGTTTGAAGCTGCCTCAGTCGGACAATTGGCAACCGTCCAATCCATTCTGACTGCCCAACCCGATTTAATTAATAGCTATGCACCGGATGGCTTTTTCCCGCTGGCCTTAGCTGCCTTTTTCGATCACACCGATATTGTGGCGTTTCTGCTCGATCAGGGCGCGGATGTCCATCAAGCGGCGACCAATGCCCAGCGTGTGAATGCGCTGCATGCAGCCAGTGCTAACCGTCATTTAGAGATTGCGCGTTTGCTCATCGAGCATGGGATTGACGTGAATGCCAAACAGGAAGGCGGTTTTACACCCTTACAAGCTGCCGCCCAAAATGGTCAACTAGAGTTGGCGGAACTTTTGTTGGCACACGGCGCGGATGCCTTTGCCAAAAACGATGACGGTCAAACTGCGCTCGACATCGCCCGCACCAACAATCATCCCGAAGTCGCCCAGCGCCTTGAAAAGGCGACCCAACTTTAAGAGGATTTTTCTTCAACCAAATGAATTTTGTAGGGACGGCATTCTTGCCGTCCGCCCAATTATCTTCATCCTTATGCGAGGCGCGGCACGACATCATCTCAACACATCCCCGCGATGATAATCCGCCTACTGCTTCCAGAACGACTCGCTCAGATATTTATAGGCGTTGTCGGGGAACAAGGTCACGATGACCGCTTCCTCGCCCCGCGCCGCGATTTCTTCCGCGACTTGCAGTGTACCAACCATCGCAGCCGCCGCGCTGATGCCTACCAGATAACCTTCATCACGCGCCAAACGCCGAGCCATCACATAAGTGGCTTCGGTGCTGATGCCGATGTCGCGATCCGCCAAAAATTCATCGTAAATACCCGGCTTGATAGCCGACTGCATATGCTTCCAACCTTCGAGGCCATGAAAAGGCGAGTCAGGTTGCAGCGAAATCACCTGAACCTTCGCGTCATAATCTTTCAAACGGCGGCCTGTGCCCATGAGTGTGCCGCTGGTGCCCAAACCTGCCACAAAATGGGTGACGCTGCCGTGGGTCTGCTTCCAAATTTCGACACCTGTTGTGTTGTAATGCGCTTGCCAGTTGGCGGCGTTGTTGTATTGGTCAGCGTAGAAATATTTATCGGGTTCGGCAGCAGCCAGCGCCCGAACACCCCGAATCGCGCCATCCGAGCCTTCCAGCGGATCGGTGTAGACAATATCCACACCATAAGCCGTCAGAATTGCAGTACGTTCAGGGCTGACATTCCCCGGCAAAAATAGCTTGACGCGGTAACCCTTGGCGGCACCGATCATAGCGTAGGCGATGCCGGTGTTGCCGCTGGTGCTATCCAGTAAAATTTTGTCGTGGGTTAGCGCCCCGCTGCGGATAGCCTCACGCACAATATTGGAGGCCGCGCGATCTTTGACACTGCCACCGGGATTCATCCACTCGGCTTTGGCATAGATACGCACATTCTCCGGTAAATGCGCCGTCAGCTTGCGGAAGCCCAGCAGCGGGGTATTGCCAATTAAACTGTCGATACTGCTGGCATCGACTTGAGAAATGGTGTGTATATCCAGTTGTGGTAAGGCCATAGTAGTCGGTCGTCCTTCGTCAATAGTCGTTGGTTATTCCAAAACACTTGCAACCGCTTCAATCTTTGTAACAAAAAAGCCAACCGCAAATAAAAAAGCGTGACACGGCCCACATCGGGAACGTGCCACGCTTCATCAATTGCTGTTGGCTTGGTTGAGCCAGTTTATTTCATCATCAGCGTCTGAAGTATGGTTAACGTCCCTGCTTCAGACAACAACACGCGCGAACAAACATAAATATCTCGCTTGATTGATTGAGTAAAGTCAGTCTAACCCACTCAAAATCGAAAGTCAATCACATTCATATAACTGATGGACAATGTGAAGCCATAGTTTCTTACACTGATTGCTCATTCATATCATTCTGACGTACTTTCACTATAAAAAATGGTTTTGAAGTCCCCTCTCTCATGAAATGGAGAGGGGATTTAGGGGTGAGGATACTGCATAAATGCTCTTACGCTACACAGGGAGTGTAATGCTTATTGTAGTGCCTTTGTCAATCTGGCTGCTGGCTTCAATCTGACCGCCGTGCAGGGTGATTATACGGCTGGCAATCGTCAAGCCAGTGCCAAATCCGGCGGTGCTGCGGGCTTTATCCACTCGATAAAACACATCGAAAATATGTGGCAAATCTTCGGGATCAATGCCCATACCCGTGTCCTTTATCCTGATCACCACCTGCGAGTCTTGTTGGCAGGTGGTGATGGTGACGGTGCCACCGGCGGGCATGTATTGGATGGCATTGTGGACGACCGCGTTGACAGCCTTGGTCAGATAGCTTGAGTCGGCTTTGATAAGCGGCAGCGCAGGCGCAAGATCAAGCGCCAGTTGGATATTTTTGGCAGTGGCTTCCGCTTGGAGTTCGTCCTTAACATTTTCAATCAGCGTATTGATGTCCAACGGATCTAAGTTGAGATCCACATTGCTATTGACGCGCACCACGTTTAAAAGCGCCTCGACAAGCTGGCTGATGCGGTTGGCTTGATCGTCAATTTGGGTTACTTTTTCGGCACGTTTGGCCGCGTCCGCAGAGCGGCTGATGATGAAGGTTGAGCTTTTAATAATCGACAGCGGTGTACGGAATTCGTGTGATGCGGCTTCGATAAACTGCGATAAGGTATTCACTCGCTCTCGTTCCATTTCTAATTGGTGCGCCCGCATCTCGGCCATGCGTCGGTCGGTCATGTCGTGCATGATAATTAGCTTGCCGACCTGTTCTTGATCGTGGGTAATCGGTGAAATCGTCACATCGAAATAGCGCTGTTGAGCCTGATTTTGGAGGGTAATTGGCTTGTGGCTGACCGTTGTCCCTAACAATGGACTGAGCGACTCTTCGAATTGAGCAAACCCCGTAAACAGCGGCTTTTCCAGCAGCATATTCGCACTCTGGCCTGCCAATAAAGCGGCGTTGGGGTTCACATCCACGATCCGGTTTTCAACATCCACGATGACAATCGCGTCATCCATATGTTCGAAAGCACGATCCCGCGCGACGGGCAGCACTTCAAACAAACGGTAGCGGAAAATCGCCCAAAAGAAGATTGGGGCGGCAATGTTGAACATAATCGGGGTAATAAAATAATGAACATCGGTCAACAAGGTATTCGCCATGTTGGTAACGAACGGCAGCGCCAAACCCACCGATAATAGAACAAGACGCATCCGGTAGGTGTGGTAGCGCATCCGAATAAACTGCCGCACCAGCAGGACAATCGCAAACGTCACCAGCGCATAACTATAAGATAAATGCACAACTGACCAAGGCCCATACTGGTTCGTCCAACCGACATTCTGTCTACCGGATTGAACCAGGCCGATGTTATAGAGATAAAAATTTTGGCGGTCACTGGTCATGGTGAGCAAAGCCGTTATGCTGGGAACGATCAGCAGCAGCACAATCAATCGGGGTCGCACAGCCGTTGTCAGCACACTGGTTTGCATGACCGCCAGCAAAATTAGCACCGGCAAAAAGGGCACTACTGCCAGCATCACCCTAACCCAAAACACGGCGGTTGGTTTGTCTTGGCTGAGGACCACCAGTAACGATGTCAGACACCATGCGGCGATAATCAGCATGGCGATCATAAAACTGATGGCACCCGGAATACTGCGCCGCCGCCACGAATGGATGCCCAAATAGGCCGCAATCATGGTCGGCAGTATCAGAAACACCGCATTCAGCAAACCGAGCTCGCTCATAATTTCTCGATAACTTTAAAAGGTAATGTGTCTAATTATAGCCCGTGTGATTGGCTGGCGAAGAATTAAGGAAATCTGCTCAAGATTACCCCAAATGCCCGAACAGCGTTATTATCTCCCCTAATAGAATTATTTAAAAAGATTGTTGTGAAGCGCAGAAATCGTAACCCTACCGCCGAGTACCAACAGCGGTTAGACTCCTTTTTCAAAGCAAGTTTCAAATAGCCTCATTCAAGCCACAGGGAGCTAAAAATTTATGTACCAAAGGATTGTTCTGTCCCACACCGATGCCATGAAAATTATCAGCGTGATTCAGCATGAACTTGATCAAAAAGGCAAAGGCGCAGCGGTGGCGGTGGTGGACGAACACGGCGAGCTGATTGCTTTCGTGCGTACCGATGGCTGCCGCTTTTCGTCGATTACGATTGCCATCAATAAAGCTTTTACGGCGACACGCGAGCATAAACCCTCCAAAGCGGTGGGCGATGAATCAAAGTCAAAACCCTTCTCAATGACCAACTTTGGTGATCCACGCTTCACCGGTTGGGGCGGCGGCGTTCCGATTTTCCACGATGGAACCTGCGTCGGCGCGGTAGGTGTCAGCGGCTTGCCTGAAGAAGAAGATATGATCTTGGCGCAGATGGGCGCGAAGGCTCTAGAGGGATAAGAGGCTGCCTGAAAATTAACATCAAAATGCCGGACGCGATAACGGTCTATAATGTGGTAATTACGGGCTTATAGTTTTGCCTTTTATCACGCAAATCTTTGTAGGGGCGCAACATGTTGCGCCCGCTGACTGAACACCATCTTAATGAGTAAACCGCGACATCATCCAACAAAAAAGAGGCTATCTGTTTCCAGATGACCTCTTTTCATTTCTTGCTATTGACCTTACCGGCTGACGATGTTGGTCACAACCTTACCGCTTGCGACATCCCATTGGGCTTGGCCTTCACTGCTGGTCGCTTCGACCACATTCCCGTTCAAGAAGCGCACATTGGTGATCTTGGCAGATGATGCTGCATACACCATCGGGTCACGGTCATTCAGTTTGGCGGGCAGGTTTTGCAGATCCCACACTCGTAGATTATTGCCACCGATGACCAAATAACGGGCATCTGCACTTAGGGCGATGCGTTCGACATAGCTGGTGCCATCGGTGTTGGCATCGACCTGCACGTTGTTCTTCGTACCACGATCCCATACGGTCACACCGGCACCGCTTACATTCTGCAACCGCACGGTGTAGACAATCACTTTGTTACCATCCGCTGACAGTGTGAAGCCGATTTGTGCGCTCTGTCCGGCGGGATTGTCGTAATAACCGACCTTGTCGCCGTTCTTGAGGCTGTAGACGGTCACACCGGCAGCCGAGTAATAATAGCTGGTCGGCAGTACCCATACTTCGTTATGGTCGATGTCCCAACGGCTGGTGTAATCATCACCACGGAAATTGGTCAGCTTAACAGCCTTATCTTGTCCAACCGACCACAGCGCCAAACCATCACTGTTGCTGACAATCGCCTGTTGACTGTTCGGACTCCAGCGCAAACCGGCATTAGCGAACGAACCGACACGCTGACCGTTGGTCACATCCCAAATGACCGTACTGGTGTGACCAAATTCGCCCAGCGCAGCCGCCATATAATGGCAGTCAGGCGACCAGTTCATCACGTTCAGATGTGAAGCGTCCAACGAGGTTTCAACTTCTTGAACGGTCTTGCCTGTATTCCAGCTCACCAGCACCAGACGCTTGTTGCGATATTCATAACGGGGGAACAAACCCGCCTTGTAATAAGCACCCTCCGTATTGGGGCAGGCATCCCGCAGAACAGCGGTTGCGTCATCCTGTGCGCCCACGGCCATAATCCCCGCGCTCACCACCACCATCGCCATCATCAGAATTCCCATAAGTTTACGCATGATTTCTTTTCTCCTGTTTGTGTATTTGTGCGTTCGTTGTTGATGTCTCTACGATACGACAGGAGGGGAGTGGGTTACTGGTTGCCAGTCTGATGCAGACTCCATGCGTGGTCTATGCGCGGCTGACGCAAAGCCTACGACCTGACGGCTGCCCTACGCCAGCATCAAAAATGTAAAGGATTGCGGGGATTTATGATGATTTTCGACAAGTATGAAATACGCTTTATACAAATAAAATCAAAATACGAATGTTGTAGGGAGGAGGCGTGCCTCTTCCGCTTTTCATAACCAGACTCGTCTGTGATTTAAAAATTGCAATTCAATGTACTGAATCGAAACCTACGCCGGTATCACATACAATTCGGTTTGAACGTTACCCAACCATTCGACACCATTCTCAGTCACCAGCACATCTTCTTCCAAGCCGATGAAACCATGACCGGGGACCGGCACACCCAGTTCTAAGGTGTAGCAGTTACCCACCTCGACGATGCCTAGGGGTGTGTTGCCG
>JACDGI010000485.1 GCA_013821665.1 Anaerolineae bacterium | reverse complement strand
CGTAATCGGCGGTGTCACAAGTACGACAGGCGTTGCGGTGATCACAATGACTCCCGGTGTTGCCGTAACCACTGGCTGAACAATAATCACAGGGAAACCCGGAGTCGCTGATGCGACAGGCACAGGTGGTGCTGCCACAACCGGTAATTGAGCGCACGGGCCAGTGACGCTTACGACCAGCGCAGATACCCAACCTTGCAGCACATCATTTTGAACAACCAACCATTGCCCGTTATCGCTTTGCCCGATGACTTGAATGGTTTGACGTGCGGGCAGTAATGCCAACCGCGCGTAATTCGTTCCCGGGCCACTACGGAGGTTGATATTGCGCGGGCTGCTCGCCACACAAACACCTTCAACCACCGATGGTGTAAATTGAGGGGTGAATGTCGGTGGCGGCTGAGCAGGAGCAACACCCAATGCACAGGGAACATTGGTCAGCGTCAAATTGACCGTTCCCGTTACTTCAGGTGCGGCAACAATGGTCAATTCAAGGAGTTGATCGCCCGCGCCAATACTGATACAGGAACTATTCAGGTTGCTCCGCAAAGTCGAAATGATTTCGCCTGTACCATCTCGAAGTTCGACATAAGCATCCAAACTGAATGGCACGGCCTCAATAAAAAGTGTCGTGGGATAGACCGGATCAGTATTAAAAACGTAGGCTTGTGATGGATCGGCCAGCGGGAAGTTGATGCTCAATGGAGTATCAAATTGGAGTACAGTCAAAGGAACGGCTGGGCGGCTATCCAATGTCAACAGAAAATCGCCGGGTGCACCGTTTACAACGATAAAATGCTTTCCGGTTTCTTGGATACGAAAAACGATTTCCGCAGTAGTCGTTGCTGAAAAACTTAGCGTGTTATCATTGGTTGCCAGAAGATTTTGGGAGGGTCCCGCCAATGACAGTCGAGGATCAGAACCCGGTGAAGTGCCCACAGCACGGATCGTCACGAGATCGCCAATTGTCGCATCGAATGAATAAATCACTGAGCTATCAGCCGTCGGCAGATTATTCACGGATGCTGAGCCATATTGAATGACGAGGGTGTCTTGAGCAACTAATTTGCTCAAAGGCACAAGACACAAAAGTAATATTGATAATAATATCCATCGCGTAGAAAAACGCTTGCCCATATGATGAACCTCCTAATGAGTAGAAAAGAACCGATATGAAAGTGAGATAACTGCGAAGCGGTGGTTGGGTGAAAAGATAAAGGATCAGTAGGTACTGTACAACAGTGTTTTGATCCGCAATTATTCGACCATCTAATCAATCTATCTGTAGGTTACATTTTTAATAATAATTGTCATGGGTATAGTGGACACAAACGAATAGTAATGAATAAAGCTCATCAGCATAATAGATGTGGGAACCTCAATTTATCGTTAAAGGGATCAACATGACACGTAAAGTATTCGAGAAAAAATCGGTAATGAATGGTACAGTGCAGCAGATGTGGGATTTCCACGCGCAGCCTAATGCCTTCGCCAAACTCACACCACCGCCCATTTTCATCCAAATGCGCGAGAATAAACTGAAGTCACTGACCGAAGGCACCGTCGACTTTACCATGTGGATTGGGCCAATTCCGCTGCATTGGATGGCACAGCACGAACCGGGGCCAACACCAACCTCCTTTATGGATCGTCAAATCGTCGGGCCAATGGCTTATTGGGAACATCAACATTTATTCCGCGCGGTACCCGAAGGAGTAGAACTCACCGACCATCTGACCATCGAACACAAACCGGGACTAACAGGCATCTTCACCCGCCTCATGTTCGACGGTCTACCGCTGCAAATCTTCTTTTTCTACCGTCATCTGCGAACCCGCTTGGCTTTAAATAGATTACAAAAAGCGTAAATTTATAGTTGCTTAACTAGATTCACTAAGAACCTTTACGAATTTCCGCCTATTTACAACCGATAATTACAATATAGATTATGAAAAACAACATTCATGCCGGAGGCACGGAACACGATGTCACCCACCGAATATACAATTGGTTTCGCTGGTCTAAGTGAAGAAGCTGATTTTCCAGTGATTGTCCGCAGGAGTCTGGAACAGGCCGCCGCTGAATATCCGAACGTCAACCTGATTGTGCGCGACAACAATATGGATGACGCGACTGCGCTGGCAAATATTGAAGAATTCGCCTCCATTCCGGTTGATTTAGCCATGATCTATCATCTGGGCGAACGCGTTGGCCCAACCCTCAGCAGCACCTTGCTTAAGAAAAAGATCAAGATGATCGCCGTTGATATTCCGATTCCGCCGTGGGCTGTTTACTTCGGCGTGAATAATCACGAATCCGGTTCGATTGTTGGTGAGGAACTTGCCAAATGGATTAACACCTACTGGGAGGGGCAAGTCGAGAAAGTTCTCGTATTGACCGAGTCGCGCGTCTTGGATTTTGTGCGGGCACGCTCAACGTCTGCGCTTGATGCCTTAATCGCTGGCTTAGGTTATACACCTTCCGACATTATGTATCTGGAAGCGGGTAACACGCGTGAACCTAGTATCCAAGCCGTAACCAACATATTGCACCGTTGGCCGGATGTACATCGCATCGCAGTCATCGGCTTTAATGATGAAACGGCGGCTGGCGCTCTGGATGCGGCCCGTGATTTAGGCCGCGAGGAAGATATGGTCGCCGTTGGGCAAGGTGGCAACCTTATCGATGAATTGGAGCGCCCGAATTCTCGCATGATCGCCTCTGTCGCCTATAACCCCGAACACTATGGGCACCAATTGATGTCCTTGGCGCTGCGGATGTTGACCGGAGAGCGTGTAGCACGCGAAAATTACATCGACAATCAACGTCTGACGGCAGCCAGTCTGCCCTATCTCCGTTAAAGCACTTCACCTAATCAAATGGGATGTACACCTGTGCATCCCCATTTTTGCCCCGCATCGTTCCATCCGGCGGCTTGTTATAATAAAAACCAAGCTAACGGAATGGGATATTATGCTGACTTCACATCGAACTTTTAGACGCATGGTAACAGGCCGCAAGGCCGCATGGTATATGCTCACGATGGTGATTGCCTTTGCTATCACTGTCGTCGGAACACGCCTATATCTGGATCTGACTGGCTACCCGCAGCTTGGCAATTCGACTTTTCATTTTGCCCATGCCTTATGGGGCGGGTTGTTGCAGGCCATCGCTGCCATTTTGATGCTCATCTATTTGAACGAATGGATCTTCTCGCTGTCGGCTGCCCTCGCTGGTATCGGCATCGGCTTATTTATTGACGAAATCGGCAAGTTTATCACCAAGAGTAACGATTACTTTTTCCCATTGGCCGCGCCCATCATCTATGTGGCCTTTATCTTAATCGTTTTTGCTTACCTCTATATCCGCCGCCATCGCACCGAGGACATCCGTGCCACCTTATATGGGATACTGGAAGACTTAGAAATGCTGCTGGATGACAACTTGGATCTCAAAACGCATACCAGTCTCATCCACCGCTTGGAACATATGTCCGGCGAAACCCAGCGCCCCGATTTAACAGCCTTCGCCAACAACTTACTTCAATTTCTAAAATCGGAACAGGTAAATATCAAAGCGCCCAAAGCAACCTACTGGGAATTGTTGCTTGATCGTCTCTCACAGCTTGAGGAACGCTGGCTGCCCAAAGCCCTCGTTCATCGCTTATTGATTTTGGCCTTTACAGCCTTAGGCGCGATTTCACTGTTTAAGATCTACGTCTTGTTTAGCATCGTGGCTGACCAAAAAGCGCTGGGTAATCCCTTTATCTCGAATTTTTTGGAAAATAACCCGATGATCAAAGGCGTTTACAGCCTGAATTGGTATGTGGTGCTGCTGACCATAGAAGGTGCCATCGGCATCATGTATGCCTTGGCCGTCATTAGTTTTATCACCAACCGTGACCAGACCGCGATCAAAATTAGCTCAACAGCCCTCATTATCTCGCTCACGGTCAGTAACACCTTAGCTTTTTACTTCAACCAATTTTCTGTGGTTTTAGATAGTCTGCTGCTATCTGTTGTGTTGTTGATTTTGGTGCGCTATCGTGCCCGTTTCGCCCAGATACGACTGCGTCCACCTGTTGCTTTTCAACCTCTAGAAACCAATATCAAGCGCCCTTAAAGCATGGTTTAGGGTTCCTTATCCAGCACTTGAAATAACGTGATCTGCATCCCATCCGGTGATTGCAAGCGCACGTTACGATGCCGCCACGGTGTGGTAATCGGTTCATGCACAAGCGTCGCGCCTTTCGCCAGCGCCCTTTGGAGCGCGGTTTCGACATCCGGCACTTCCAGCGCAAACCGTATTTGTCCGCTCACGCGTTTTCCTGCTTCAATTTGGTCAACCGTCGCTGCGCTGTTTTCATCGAGGATTTCCAACGTCGCCCGTCCCATATCGTAGATCACACCTTTATTATCGCCCTGTGTCCAGATATGACCGGCTTCTATGCCCAGTGCATCCTCATAAAAAGCCACTAATTTGTCATAATCCTGCGTGGTCAACGCGACGCGAAATTCGATAATCGGTGCAGTCATAAAAGCTCCTCATAATGTCAGCTAATCAAGGTGTCACTTAGAGAAGCTCATGCTGAATCTTCTTACAATAAAAAAGGCCACTCTCTCGGATGACCTTTTCGTTTTGACCAAAACGTTGTACTGCTGAACTAGACCCCAACAGGGTGCTTGACCAGAATCAGGTTGACATTCCGTTGCAGCATCGCTGGCTCGGCTTCAATAATCAGCAGCTTGGTAATAGCACTTCCCGGATAGCCCAGACCCTTCATGCGTTTATCTTCTTCGGGCAGCGCATACTCACGCACGCGTTTCAAAGCGGCATCCAATGTCGGCACAATTTTTTGTGTACCTGCCACCCAGATCACATTCCGGCTGGAAAAAGCATACGATGGAATCTGGCTGCCCGAACCGCTGGCAATAACAATTTCGCCGGTCTCAGAAATCGCATGGACGCTGCCGAGGAAATACGGGGCCAGAATACTTTGCGCGCGCAGTTTGCCCTGTTTCTCTGGGTTATTTTCGGCCAAAATCGCATCTTTAAGGTTGACCCACGGATGCGCTTTAGAGATAAGCAAATCTTCTAGCCCGATATGGCGCAGTGTTTGTGAGCCACCTGTCATTATTTCTGCACCTGCCGGAACGAGTTCATGGATCTTTTCGAGTGCCTGTGCTGGTGTATCGACCAGATGAACTTTGATCCCGCGTGCTTCGACAGCAGCGATAGTGTCTTGAACCTGTGCATCGGTAGCGAGGTCGGTGTAATTGAGCGTTGCGTAGTTCATGATTTTGACGGCAGCTTACCCTACCCTTTTGGCATGGGATCAGATGCCTTGTTCCTTTCGTTATTGAATGATCGATGATGTGGAGAGTGGAGTAACTTAGGCCGCGCCGTAGGGAACAGCCACAAATCGTCCATAGACGACAAAGGCTGCCAATGCCAATAGAATAAAATTGACTACCAAACCCGGATACTCACCGCGACGAACGTGGATGATAATCGCGCCAATCATGGTGAGGATCAAACCAACGGCTGCTAATGGAGTAAGGACAGGTAATATGCCTGTCAGGAAAGGAAGAATTAGACCGATAGCAGCCAACACTTCCAAGGTACCGATACCTTTTACGGTATTAGGGGCAAAATCCTCAGCAAACCTCATATTAGTCATCAACTTTTCACGCGGCTGCGTGATCTTCATAAACCCGGCAGCGCCAAAAGCCAGCGCCAGCAATATTTGTACGATCCAAATCGCAACATTCATGATGCTCATCCTTATAGTGACGATATAACTAACACATGTTGACTAAACCACAGATGTTGCTTATCATAAAGGGATGATAATTTGTAGGCAACCAACAAAAATGGAATAGTGTTGCTTAGGCAACAAAAGAGGAAAAGTGTTGGAAAAAGAAGCCAAAATCGATCCGCGCAGCAAACGGACACGCCGCCTGTTACAAAACGCGCTCACTGATTTGATGCATAAAAAGAAGTTCAATGAAATCAGCGTGCAGGACATTACCGCCCGTGCGGAAATTAACCGCGCCACCTTCTATGCTCATTTTGTCGATAAATACGAACTGCTCAACGCCCAAATACGCGACTCGTTCCAAAGCCTTTTAGAAGATAAACTACCGGAAAACCCGACCTTCACCATCGCCAATTTGCGTACTCTTGCCCTCACTGCCCATCAATACCTCGCAGGTTTTGCGGGGCATTGTGCCACTGCATCCCCCAAAAGTGATGATGGTCTAATGGTGCAGCAGGTTCAACGCCAGCTACAAGCACTCATTTTAGAATGGCTGCAAAATACGCCTTCCCATCCCGCTTCTCCCTCACTAGAAGTCACATCGATGGTTGTCAGTTGGGCCATCTTTGGCACTATTCTCGAAGTGGCATGGAACAGCCGTAAAATTTCTCCTGAGCAGTTGACGGG
>JACDGI010000014.1 GCA_013821665.1 Anaerolineae bacterium | reverse complement strand
CATGTGATCCGCATCAAGGATAAGGTGACGGAACCATCGCTTTCAATCGTGATGCACAGTGCGGGATTTAATGATACGCAACTGTCCGAACTGCGCGTTCGGGCGACGATGCATGTTGACGATGTCAGCCCAGATTTTGTCCCCAATTTGGATGTTTTGGAAGCACATGATCATGAACATGCTGAACCCGCAGCGGCTGAGTCCCATGTTTACAATATCCCGATTGAGGTCGTGCCAGCACCCGTTGAAGTTACGGCCTCCATTGAGGTAGAGGAAGTTGCTCTGCCCGTCGAAGCTGAGTTGGTGAGCGAGCCTGAAGATTTGCCAGAAGCAGAACTTGAACCCGAAACGCTCGAAGATGATGCACCTGTGGAACCGGAAGTTGAGACTGAAGATCCCGATGAACCACAACAGTTAAGCCTGTTTTAGCACTTCACGGTTGTATCCTTATTTATATAACGATACAAATTTGTGAGGTGTTATGTGAAACGTTTGCGTCGAGTTGTGCTGTCAGTTGCAGTTTTGGTTCTTATAATCTCGATTATTCTTCTAATGAATATAACAGCGTCGAATCCGACTCGTCGACGTTATTCCAGTGAAATGCCAATTACGATGGGCAAACCTAATCTCATTGGAGACGATGGTGAGCGAATATTGTCAAATGATTTGCGCTTGCCGAATAACAATTCAAATGGTCAAAAACAATGCATCTGTGGGTCTTCGAGTTCCAATGGGGGATGTAAGGTTTGTATTGCCCAAATACCCGGTACCTCAAATCGAATACCTGATTTTGTTACTGACGGTTTCATAGCTGACTCGAAGAATGAGCAAGGGTTGCTGTATATCGGTAATAAACATGATACGGAGCAAATTCGAGATTTTGTTGTCGCTTCATTGCTTACTAATCGTCGTCTCTATATTTATGTACGGATGAACACCGTTATTTCATCTGAATTTATTCAGCTTGTTGAATCGACAGGTGGGGCAGTTGTCCCTTACTTCACTGTTCCCGCTTATCTAGACCCTGTTGATGATACGTCCCGTAAAAGTGCTGCTGCATCTGGTGTTGTGTTAATAGGTATGGCCTGGCTGGAATGGCGTTCTTTCCGTAAACGCAGTTTCACTGTTCCTGTACCACGTTCGCCCAAACCGTTACAACCAGTCGATCCCATAATAAGTGCATCTCGCAAAATCACCCATGCCGAAGATTTTACGACCAGCGCGAAAGAACGCTTGCAGGCGAAAGTGGATGAAGACGACGTATGGAACGACCTGTAATGGATGATGCTTATTTTATGCGGTTGGCGTTGGATGAAGCGCTGAAAGCACTCGAACGGAGCGACGTACCAATCGGTGCAATTGCCGTGCGAAACGGTGGAATTATCGGGCGTGGCTATAATGCCCGCGAGCGCGATCAAGATCCAACAGCTCATGCTGAGATGACGGCTTTACGTGAGGCGGCTCATGCCGTCGGGCATTGGCGCTTAGAAGGCGTGACACTCTACTGTACGCTTGAGCCGTGTGCCATGTGCGCCGGAGCGATGGTGTTGGCGCGGTTGCCCCGATTGGTATATGCCACAACAGACCCGAAAGCGGGAGCAGGAGGCAGCATCATGAATATCCTCCAACATCCACAGCTTAACCATCAAGTCGAAATCCATTCGGGCTTGATGGCTGAAGAAGCAGCGAGCTATCTACGGGCATTTTTCGCAGTCTTACGGGCAGACGGGCAGCGGCATTAAACATCTTTTTGACTCCATAAATAGGCTGTGTTCATGCAACCGCTTTAGCTCCGAGGATGATCTACCTCATGAAAATAATGGTGTTTCCGTAAGAAATTCCATTTTTACCCCCACAAAGAATGTAAGTTCAGGTGACTATAACGCCCATTTATCATCATCAAATGCTGCAAAAACAGGCATTTTCAAGTGATAGGCTTTCACTTATAATGGGATCAATTGGAGAGGTGCCGGAGTGGTTGAACGGGCTCGTCTCGAAAACGAGAATAGCCGCAAGGTTATCGAGGGTTCGAATCCCTCCCTTTCCGCCTGTAGGGGCAAGCAAAGCGCTTGCCCTTTTTGTTTTCACATTGTTCCTGATTCGGACGGTATAAAGAGGATTAACACCAATGGATAACGCTAAACTTCAAATCCAGCGCCGTGAAAAAGACGAATTTTTTAGAATGCATCCTCAATCACCTTTGACACCCGAACAGCAGGATAAATTCACAAGCCTGAGCTATTACGATTACAACCCTGATCTGGATTTAACCACGACAATCGAGCCCATTGCGGATGGTCAGTTTGTGCCGATCCAAACGACGACCGGTGACGTGCGACGTTATAAGCGTTACGGGAAGTTTAGCTTTATGGTTGATGGGCAGGAAGTCACGCTGACGTTATATGAAGCCGACACAGGCTTCTTCCTGCCATTTGTGGACGCAGGTTCCGGGACAGAAACGTATCCCGCAGGGCGCTACCTTGAACCTGAATACTTAGGCGACAATCGTTTCCATATTGATCTGAACAATGCCTATAATCCGTACTGTGCCTATTCGGACGGTTGGAGCTGCCCGATTACACCTGCCGAAAATCGTTTGAAAGTTGCACTAAAAGCAGGCGAGAAAGTGCCGGAAGGCGATTGGGTTGAGAAGTCAGCGTAATATAGCTACCCGACCAGAAAGCCGCCATCAATAGGCATGATGATACCGTTGATCATGTCGGCCTGATCACTGAGCAGATAAGCCACTGCTTGTGCGACATGGATAGGATAACCGAAGCGTCCCAGCGGAATCCGCGCACGCATTGGATCACCTTTGGCGGGTTCACCCCAAACTTTTTCACCCATCGGCGTGAGGATAACCGTCGGATTGACGCTGTTGACGCGGATTTGGTGCGGGCCGAGTTCGAGCGCCATGACGCGTGTCAGGTGATCGAGTCCCGCTTTTGAGGCACAATAAGCAGCATGTTCATAGACGGCGGCTACCCCAGCTTGACTGGATACATTGACGATGGCCCCACCTTTGCCACGGGCGACCATGCCTTTGGCAACCACTTGCCCGATGATTAAAGCCGCGCGAAGATTGACGGCGATGGTATCATCAAAGTCCTGAACGGTGACTTCAAGGAAGGGTGCGAGCAGGGCAATACCGGCGTTGTTGACCAGCAGATCAATATCACCGGCGGCTTCGGCTGCTTGCCGCGCACCATCGGCGCTAGTCAGGTCGGCCAAAATAGTCGAGCAGCCGAAACCGGCTTTGAGCCTGTCGAGGTCGGATTGGGTACGGCTGATAGCGACGACTTCCGCGCCACATTCGGTCAATACCTTGACAATTTCGCGTCCGATGCCTTTACCTGCGCCGGTTACTAAAGCTCTTTTTCCATCTAAACGAATATCCATGGTAATAACGCTCCATTTTTATTTAAGCTATTTTGACGTTTTGTGGCGGATTTTGTGAGCACTCGACAATCTGTACAGAGATAAATAAATCGAATACAGTTTTACGCATCGGCGACATTCGACAGATGCTCAGGGTGTTCGGTCAGCCAGTCCTCAAGTGTGGCAACACGTTCAGGATATTGATAGCTACGTGCTAAAAAACCAGTTCCATGCTGCGGCATCGGATCTTGATCGGTTGGTTGATAGCGTAGATCGACGCTCCAGCGAACATTCTGCGAGTTATTGGGCGTGGACATGTGGATGCAGCGATCATTAAACAGGATGGCGCTGCCGGCTTTCACGGGTAACGCGACTCCCTTTGCGCCTATCAAATGCTCAACGTCAAGCTCGGTGTAGGCTGTGCCGGTATATGTATCCGCGTGATGCGAAAGCACACGTTTTTTGTGTGTGCGCGGCCAGATATGTAAACAACCATTTTCAAGGGTAGCATCCACCAGCGGAATCCAAACCGTTATTACAGGATTTGAATTCGCATCCGGCCAATAGGATTTATCCTGATGCCAAGGAACGGCTCCGGCGGCAACACGGGGTACTTTTGGCCGAACGTTGTAGACAGGGTTGGAAAAAATTTCGCCACCGATCAGCGATTCAACGACATCAAGTATCTTGGGTGTCGCCATTAATTGGAAATATCCGGGACGACGTTCGCGCCAACTGCGTCCAAACTTAAGAAAGTCACTGTCTTGCAGTGAGTCGAATAAACGGGCAAGCCGTGATTCGAATGGATAGTCCTCAAATTTCTGTGAGGTCGCACCGATTGCATAAAGCTCGTCAGCAATTTCAGCGGTTTTTTCCTCCATTGCTTGACGGGCGGGCCGCATCTCTTCATCAGTAAGGAAATCAGGGAGCAGCAGATAGCCTTCGTCGTTATAAAAGTTTATTTGAGCATCGGTTAAAAAGGCGCTTTGTGTTTTATTAAGTGTCATTTTTACTCTCAAATCGTAGTCTATAGGGTTATCATATCCGACGTGGTTGCAGTTACGCAACACTCCTAACGCTAGATAAATCGACCTGACAGCTCTAGGGTCAAAGTTAAGCGTACTCGCCCAATAAGGATTTGATGCGGTCAACAAGTTGTTGTGTGATCGTGAGTTGGAAGGCAGCTTGTGAGTTAACACATACTTGAGCGCGTAAGCTGATAAGTTGCGAATCAAGATAGATTAGAAAATCCTGCGCGACCACATATTCTCCTCGCCAGATGTGATATTCCGCGAAACTTTCTGAACAGATGCCATGACCCTTGGTGCCACAATACTTGGCGTACAGGATTTTGCCTTTTTGGGCGAGGAAGGTGCGCCGTTCTTCATCTACGTAAACTTCATCTGCTCGATAGAGGGTTTGCATAATGGGTGCGTTGGTTTTGATCATCAGAAATACCTGTGGTTATGAGTTAAAGTTAACCAATGGTAAATAATTCAAGCAACCGAAACTGTGATTTATGTTGCTTTTTACTCAACGAGTTGTAGAAGTCGTGTTTAGCCACGTTATAATCCCGCAAAATATGGACCAAAATACTTAACTAAGGATCAGCCTTATGCCAGCGAAAATTGTGGTGGTCGGCAGTTTTAATATGGATTTGACGGCCTACATGGAACGGATGCCACGACCGGGCGAGACAGTGGGTGGACATCGCTTCAAAACAGGGCCGGGAGGCAAGGGGTCGAACCAAGCTGTCGCGGCAGCGCGTTTAGGAGCGGAGGTCACGTTCATTGGTCGGGTGGGTGAGGATGTGTTTGCACAGGCGGCACTGGACTTCTGGAAGCAGGAAGGCATCAACACCGAATTTGTGGTGCGCGATCCCAATAATGCGACAGGCGTTGCGCCGATTTGGGTGGATGATAAAGGCGAGAACAGCATCGTCGTGGTGTTCGGAGCCAATTTGGCTATTACAAAGGCCGATATTGATCGGGCAGCAGATATAATCTCAGCGGCGGATGTGCTTATTGTGCAACTGGAAATCAACTACGATATGGTGGCCTATGCCATGCAGGTGGCAAAAGATAAAGGTGTACGGACGATTTTGAATCCTGCGCCAGCCGGAAAGTTAGCGACGGAGGTGGTGGCGCTGGCTGATTATTTGACACCGAACGAAACTGAATTGGAAGTGTTATGCGGTAAGTCGGGCGATTACCAAGCAGCGGCACGATCTTTGCTGACACGCGAGGGACAAACGGCTGTGGTCACGCTTGGTTCGCAGGGGGCGATGTGGTTGAATGCCGAAGGACAAGGGACTGTGCCAATATTTAAGGTGAAAGTCGTCGATACCACTGGCGCGGGTGATGCCTTCAACGGTGGGTTTGCGGTGGCGCTCGGTGAGGGGAAGAGTCTAGAAGAAGCGATCCGGTTTGGAAACGCGGTGGCGGGTTTGAGTGTGACCAAGTTGGGAACGGCTCCAAGTATGCCAACACGAACGGAAGTTGAAGCGCTTTTGAAAAGTCAGTAGTCGTTAGTCTATAAATCACAAAAGGAGTGCGATGGTGCTCCTTTTTGTTTTGACTGTCTTTGGCGGCATTGGCGGCGCTGCCGTCAACCTCATGGACACGAGATAGCCATGTGAGTGCCTTACCGGGGTTGGTGATGGCAGCCATACTGCTCCTCATTATTTTGGTGGTGTCGTTGATCTTGACGTGGTGGGCAATCCGGCGAGATGGGGCGCTGGCAAAACGAAGCCAGTAGGCACAAATCCATGTTCCGATTCTGAAACATTGCATGGAAATTTTGGAAAGTGGCATAAAATCCGGTATTTTAAAAGCAGATGTTGGTAGAGCATCTCTATATTTGCTAACACTGCCTTACAGCTAGCGGATGCAAGGCGTTCATATGGATGCTTTGCCTAATGTTTTGGTGGCAGGAGCGCTCCTGAGTGGTATGCTAGTAGTAGTCTACGGGTGTTGGTGGGCGATCCAGTGAGATGAGAGATTAGAAGCTGCAAGCTGCTAAATTATTGCTGTTCATAAAAAAGTAATCCATTCCTGTTATAAAATACGTTGTTTATTGGATTGACTTTATAAGTCGAATCATTTTGTTTTATTTAGCCGTTTGTGGGAAGTCCCCATCAGAAAAGCACGAACCATTGAACAGTAATAACATGAAACCGCATCCACATCCGCTGCTGCAATTGGCACTGGATGGAACCTTGGAACAGGCTGTCGCGGTGCTGGGGCTTGTCGCGCCGTTGGTGGATATTGTCGAACTCGGTACGCCACTTCTTTACCGTGAAGGTATTCGCGTGGCAACCCACATTCATCACTTATTCCCGGAAGTGACCCTGTTGGCAGATATGAAGATTCTGGACGCTGGCGAAGAAGAAGCGAGTATCGCCTTTGATGCGGGCTGCCAGTATGTGACCGTTTTGGGTGTGAGTCCTGACAAGACAATTCAAGGGGTGGTCGCGGCGGCCAACCGCTACGGCTCCGAGGTGATGGTCGATATGATGCAGGTGAGCGATCCGGTCGAACGTGGGCATCATCTACTAGCCTTGGGATGCGATTATTTGTGCGTGCATACCGCCTTTGACCAGCAGCAGGTGGAAACACCTTTGGCTACTTTAAAGCGGCTGCGAAAAGGTTTACCGGACGCGAGTCTGGCGGTAGCGGGTGGCGTTGGCTTGCCCACTGTTGATGCGATACTGGCACAAAATCCGGCAATCGTGGTGGTCGGTGGCGCTATCGCACGGGCGGCTGATCCGGCAGCAGTGACCAAGCTACTGCGCGAACGGATGGCTGGTCATGTCGAGAAGTAATTTGAACGATCTGCAAAAGAGTTGATGCGATGAGCGATTTTCAGGAGTGGGTTGATACCGTTACCGGCGAGATTTCTACGTCTTTGAAGGCGGTTTCGGCTGATGAAGTCGCGGAATTCCAG
Organism: Anaerolineae bacterium; assembly: GCA_013821665.1. GTDB lineage: Bacteria > Chloroflexota > Anaerolineae > Aggregatilineales > Phototrophicaceae > CFX2. The sequence continues at coordinate 21,908 of JACDGI010000014.1, read as the reverse complement.
CGCGAGATTATAGGCGCAAAGCGAATCTTTGTGGCTGGCAAGGGACGCTCCGGTTTGTTCTTGAAGGCCTTCGCCATGCGGCTGATGCATCTGGGTTTACATGTATATGTAGTGGATGATGTGACCACACCGAGCATCGCAGTAGATGATGTGCTAGTGCTGGCATCCGGTTCAGGTAAAACTGCCTCATTGGTTCATTACGCAAATAAGGCCAAGGAAATCGGTGCGACGGTGGTGCTGATTACGGCTTATCCTGATTCCCCTGTTGGTCATCATGCAGACAAAGTGGTTCGTATCCCTGCGCCGAGTGTGAAAGCCGAAGGTGCTAGCAGTATTCAATCAGTACAACCGATGGCAAACCTGTTTGAGCAATCGTTGGTGCTGCTGCTGGATATTTGCTCGATGCAACTCATGAAGGCACTCAGCAAAACGGGTGAGCAAATGTTTGCACGGCACGCCAATTTGGAATAAATCGAGAAATCCTCATTTTTGATGAGAATGGAAGCTGATCTCATTTCTACTATGAGAAAGGTCTAATATTACAAAATGATAAAACTTAGGAAATGTAAGCTATACTGTAAGACTAACTTGCTGACTGCGTAGATGGCGAACCCTTAAGGCAGGTTGTTACCTCCAATGGTTACGGATCGAAACCACAGATAAGCAAAGGACTAATCAGTATGCCAGATAAAAATCCCAAGAATAACAAAAAACTTAAAGAGCGAGCCGAAGAGAAGCACGAAGAAGTCAAGGAATGGAAGCATGAGTCCCCGACTGAGAAGAAGGAAACTAACAATAAGAAAGATGTTAACCCATCCCCGTTTGCCAAGAATTAGCGGCGATTGATCCGAAAAGGCTGCTATCTTATTGATGATAGCGGCTTTATGGGGTGAGGTTTCCTAGACTTGAATCGTTGAGGGCTTGCTAGTGGCAAGCCCTTTTGATTCCTACGTTGTTAGATGCGTTGGGCTAACCAGCGGATGGACTGCTGCCAGAGTCGGGCGTAGCCACTCCATGCGAGGAAGGGCGGTGGACACCAATGCGGCCCGATGTCGGATGCCCAACTGAGGGTGCGACCACTGCCGACGGATTGGACGGCAAGCAGCGGATCGTTATTGGCTTTGACCAACAACTGCGCTTCTGACTTTAGTATTAGTTCGTTATAGCCCAAGAGCGGCGGCCATTCGCCCGTGATACCATCCAAAATCGGGTGTTTGGCATCGACAATCTGACCAATTACGCCTTCAGGCGCTTCGACACGATCATCAAAGGTATGAATATTGACAGGCAAAATCGCTTCAATAGGTGAGCGATAATATTTGGCTGCGGCATTGATACCGGCGAAAGACATATAACCGCCGCACATGCCTAGTCCACCACCATTTTCCACCCACGATTTGAGCAGCTTGAGGCGGTTGGGCATGATCAATCCGCGCGATGTATCGGGGTGCAAGAGAAAGGTGTTGGCTCCGATGTCGCTCAAGAGAATGACATCGTAGCGTGCCAAGCCCTCAATCGTGGTCGGGAAGGACTCGGCGGCAATATGGCTCGGCATATGACCAAATTCAAAATCATCGCTGGCAAGCGCTGCCACAAGATATTCCGTGCCGACACTATACTCGGTGCTTGAGAAAAAGTCCCAACCTTTGACATGTGTACTGGTCGAAACCCACGATTCGCCGACCAGTAAAATACGAATGCTGCTCATTTAGGATTTGCTTTCTTTAAATTTTATGGCTGGTTAGAGATGGCACCTCTACCCTAACCCTCCCCTGTACGCGGGGAGGGAATAAATCAAAGATATAGTGTTTGATTTAAAAGTTAATGGGTATTCGAACGCAGGTCGAGCCACGCTGAAGTTTCGGGTGATAGCTTATGTTCCAAGGCGGCGATGTTGGCAGCAAATTCTTCGCCGTTCTGGCAGCCGACCAGTGCATAAATATCAAGTGGTTGGCTCATGACATAGGCCATTGCGACCTGCGGGATCGAAAGGCCGGTTTCCTGTGACAGTTGGCGCACACGATCCAGCCGTTTGAAATTGTCTTCGTAGCAGTAGGATGTGACTGCCAATTTATCGAAATACTCGGTGAAGGTATCCAAATTGTCACGGGTGAAGCGTCCAGAGAAGAAGCCGCCCGCCAGACTCGACCATGTAAAAAGTGGCGTATGGGTTTGCAGGTAATAATCACGGGCCTCGACATTTTGCGGGCCACTGATGGTGATGCAATTGGGCCACGGTTCTTTGACCTGCTCGGCAAGGCTGAAGTTGGGACTGCTGGCGGTGAAGCCTTGCAAGCCGTGAGCCTTCGCATATTCATTGGCCTCTCGCACGCGGGTATGCGTCCAGTTGGAGCCACCAAAAGCGTGGATACGTCCGGCTTCGTGGTGTTCATTCAGCACTTCGACAATCGGGCCAACGGGAACAGCGGGGTTGTCGCGGTGCAATAAGTACAGATCAATATAATCGATCTTGAGGCGTGCCAACGAGTCATAAATATCCGAAGTGATGTCATATGGGGTGACGCGCTGACGATCCTGACTATGGTGTGCCCCTTTTCCGATAATCACCAACTTGTCACGCACACCGCGACTGCTTTGCCATTGGCCGAAAGTGCGTTCAACATCGCCGTTGCCGTAGACATGGGCAGTATCAAAGGTGTTACAGCCGAGGGCATAGACATCATCCATTAATTTGAAACTGTAATCGAGTTTGCTCGTACCAATAGGGATCGTGCCCTGTACCAAGCGTGAGATCGGTTTATCAATGCCGGGAAGTTTGCCGTACTGCATTATCTATTTTCCTTAAAATGAGCTATTTATTCGGAAGGATACTTCAATCCCCATTGGGCGCGAATGGTATCCATCGTTCGCGTAATGGACAGGCTTTCATCCAAGGACATGGTAGCACTTTCCAGTTTACCTGCTCGTAGACATTCGGCAACCTCAATAGCTTCGTGGGCATAACCTTTGCCAAGATGCGGAATGTCGAGGGTTTCCGAAGGTTTGCCGTTCACATTGACGATTAACTTTTGGGCGTGCCACCAATCGGGGATGCGGATAGAACCATCAGTGCCGTAAATCAGGGCTTCGTGGGCCGTGTTGGTGCGGCTGGCGGAAGAAAGCAACGCAATCTGGCCTTTGTCATAGCCGAGCAGATAGGCTGATTGTTCGTCCGCGCCGGTTTCGCCAATCGAAGCCGTACTCGCTATGGTTTTGGGCGCTCCAAATAGCATCGAGGCCAGTGATAGTGGATAGATGCCCACATCCAATAATGCGCCACCGCCGAGGGAAAGATCAAAGAGGCGACCTTTAGGATTGACGTTGGTGCGGAAGCCGAAATCAGCGTTCAACATACGAACTTCGCCAATTGCGCCGCTGGCGATCAGTTCACGGGCGCGGACGATGGTAGGTAAGAAACGCGACCACATGGCTTCCATCAGAAAGACCTTTTTGGAACGCGCGAGGTCAATCATCGTTTGGGCTTCGGCAACGTTGATGGCAAAGGGTTTCTCGACCAGCACGGCTTTACCCGCGTTCAAGCAGAGTAGGGTGTTATCTTTGTGATACGGATGCGGCGTGGCTATGTAGATGGCTTCGACTTCGGGATCGTTGGCTAATGCTTCATAGCTGTCGTGGCGGTTTGGAATGTTAAATTCATCCGCAAATGCGTCGGCTGCTGCTTGTGTGCGTGAGCCGACGGCAACGGCTTGAGCATCGTCAAGAACCGAGAGTCCAGTTGCAAATTTGTGGGCGATGCCGCCTGTGCCGAGAATTCCCCAGCGTAAAGGTGTGGTCATTGTTTCTCCGGAATTGTTCAATAAAGAAGGCGCTCAGGTTGCACCTTCATGACGTATAAATTATCTAATATTGGCTGTATTTTCAAGGCAAGTGGATAAAGTTCACGTCCGATTAGCACCAGTTGGTTTTCACTTTTAGATAGGAAAATGTTATCCTAGCGGTGAATTTCATGATAGGAAATGCCGAAATGGAGAAGCTCAATTATCTTACGTGGTTTCTGTATTGTAATTTAGCTGGTCTATTTGCCTAAAGTCGCGTACTGTTTTTATTTGGAGTAATTATGTATCTGAGTCACCCAAGTTTTATATCACCTGATAATGATACAACTTTATGGCGATATATGGATTTTACGAAGTTTGTATCCCTTTTGGAAACAAAATCTCTCTTCTTTTGCAGCCAGCTTATACTTCAAGAAACAGACAAACACGAAGGAAGTTATAATCAAGCAACTCTTGAAACTCCCTCAGATAAAAATATTCTTACGGCATTCGATGTTGGATCGAACGTACTTCGTGAATTTGGAAAGCTTGTTACAGTAAATTCTTGGCATATGAACGATATAGAATCAGTTGCTATGTGGAATGTTTACCTCAACGGTAATCATGGAGTTGCTATCAAATCTACTTTCAGGCAACTTGTTGAAAGCTTTATTCCTGAAACCAAGTATGAAGTTTCGATTGGCAAAGTAAATTACCTTTCCGAAAACGACATAATTCCTCAACCTCAAGGATTCAATGGGCTTAATGCATCTTTATGGAAATGGGAGAGTTATAGATACGAACAAGAACTAAGGGCTGTTGCAATCACAATGCCCGAAGATATACATAAATACGGCGGGATTTATATCCCTGTTGATATTGAAGAACTGATAGAAAAAATAGTTGTTTCACCTAACGCACCTAGATGGTTTTACGAATTAGTTTCTCGGATTGCAGAAAAATACAACTTAGTTGAAAAAGTTGCTCCATCAAGATTGGATGCTAATCCAGGAGAGATTAGTCCGAGTGATAAAGTGGTTGTAATAGTAGTTTGTCCTAACTGTCAGACTGAACAAAAGTTAGTACTCCCACCGTTTAAAATCGCTGATTTTCCTGACGGAATGACATCAGTTTACTCTGCTGACAGAATTACGTTTCGCTGTAAAACCTGTAGTCAATTGTTTATGACTTCTCTGAGAGTTCCTTCAGCAATTGTTGATGTCCCGAATAAATAGTTACAGGGAACGGGTCATTTATGTCTCGTCTTGAACGCTTTGAAGATTTGATCGTTTGGCAGAAGGCACGCGAGCTGACGAAGCTGGTGTATTTCATCACACGCCACGATACCTTTGACCATCGCCTCGCCAACGACATCCGGCAGACAACAGTGATGTTAGCGGCAAAAATTGCGGCGGCCTTCGAGACACGCGGCAGCAAACACGCGCTGGATATGCTGACTTTGGCGAAATCGGCTTGCAGTGGGTTTAAGTTGCAATGGACCACGGTTTATAAACGCGGCTTGATTAACGCATCGGAACATGATGAATTGATGACACGCGCCATCGAAATTCGTCAACTGCTGTTTGAACTGGAATATACGTTTGAGTTTTGGTACCCCCAACAGGATGATTCACAGGAGTAAGTGTTATGCCTGAGTATATGACCCCCTTTACGACCATGATTAATCTGACGAATGGTGTTATTCCAAACGCTGTTGTGGTACAGAAGCGCTACCTGAAGGATATGGAAGGACTATTCGCTGATTCAAGAGCTGAAGACGCGGAGATGATTAATAATCCACTGCTGTATGAAGTCCATGAAGCAACGAATAATCCAATGGAAGAAGGGCAACTTCGTTATTCGACCACCACGATTTATCCGGGCAAAGTGGGTGGCGAATACTACTTCACCAGAGGCCATTATCATGAGATTGGCAACCGCGCTGAGTTGTATATGGGCTTAGCAGGCGAGGGATATTTGCTGTTGATGACTCCCGACGGCGAGATTAATGTGCAGCATATGACACCCGGTGCCATGAGCTATATACCGCCATTCTGGGCGCACCGGACCATCAATATCGGCAAGGAAAACTTCGTGTTCTTCTCTTGTTACCCATCGGATGCCGGTTATGATTATGAGTCGATTGTGGACAAAGGTTTCGCGCAGATTGTGGTGGAGCAAGATGGCAAGCCGACTCTTTTGCCTAATCCCAAGTGGACAAAGTAACAGAGGAATATGAGTCGAGAGGCAGTTCTGACAGAGATTGCATCAGCCATTATCGCCACAACGCGCGATCATCCTGTTCGAGTTGCGATAAATGGTATTGATGCGTCGGGCAAGACCACTATTTCAAAATCTAAGTAGGAATGCCTCGTGAAAAATTATGTTTTGGCACATGATCTCGGTACGACTGGCAATAAGGCGACTCTCTACGACCGTGAAGGGCGCTTAGTTGGCAGTGCGTTTTATGCCTATAACACACGCTATGAATTCACGGGTTGGGCAGAACAAAATCCGGAAGATTGGTGGCAGGCGGTGTGCCATTCCACGCGCAAGCTGCTCTCTCAAATTCCGGGACTGCACACCGACGAAATCGCGTGTATAACCTTTAGCGGTCAGATGATGGGCTGCGTGCCGCTGGATAAGAACGCGCGTCCGCTGCGAAATGCCATCATTTGGGCAGATCAACGCTCGGTGGCACAGCAAAACTGGCTGGCCGAACGGCTCAATCCGTCGGATGTCTATCATATTACCGGACATCGGCTGAGCGCAGCTTATTCCCTCACCAAAATCTTGTGGGTGCGTGATCATCAACGTGATATTTACGATGCGACTTATAAATTCGTCCATGCCAAAGACTCGATTGTGGCACGGCTGACGGGCAAATTCGTGACCGATCCGTCTGATGGTTCGAGCATGAATCTGTACGACTTAGAAAATGGGATTTGGTCGGACAAGATTATCGACGCATCTGAATTGGATGCGGACAAACTGCCTGAATTAAAACAGTCAATTGATGTGGTGGGCGAACTGCTGCCGGATGTGGCTGATGAAGTAGGCTTAGCAGCAGGTACACCGGTCGTCATCGGTGGCGGTGATGGTTCCTGCGCGGGAGTCGGCGCGGGCATATGGCGGGAAGGTGCGGCTTACAACTACATTGGCTCGTCAAGCTGGATCGCGCTGACATCACCCAAACCGATTTATGATCCTGATGAAAAGACCGTCACCTTTGGTCACATCATACCGGGGATGTTCATGCCGACCGGTACCATGCAAGCGGCGGGTGCATCCTATCAATGGACGCGTGACCAACTCTGCCCGATTGAAGTGCAAGCGGCACAGGCGATGGGCGTGAGCAGTTACGAAATCATCAACTTGAACGCTGAGAAATCACCTGCCGGATCGAACGGCCTCATCTATCTGCCGTATTTGATGGGTGAGCGCAGTCCCCGTTGGAATCCAAGAGCACGGGGCGCATTCATCGGATTGACGATCCGGCACACACGGTCAGATATGGTACGCTCGGTGCTGGAAGGCATTACCATGAACTTGCGTGTGATTTTGGAGGCGTTCGTCAATCAGGGAGCGAAGATTGATGCCATGCGCGTGATTGGTGGCGGTTCGCGTGGGCGCTTTTGGAACCGCATTATGGCCGATATTTATGGGATGCCGGTGCAGCGGCTCGCCATTTTGGAGGAAGCCACATCGATGGGCGCGGCAGTAGCAGGTGGCGTGGGGGTGGGCTTGTATAAAGATTTCTCCATCAGCGAGCAGATGAACCAGATTGCGGAAACCGTCCAACCTGATCCGGTGGCGCAGATAGCCTATGCCAAAGTGTTCCCGATTTTTGAGGCCTGTTACCAACAACTGCTGCCTATTTATGACATGATGGCTGAAGCAGAAAACAGTTGAACCGCAGAGACGCAGAGAAAAGCAGAGATAATGCAGCTTGAGCCGCATAAAGCGCCGACATTTATTTTCATTGGTGTGACTACTGGCAAATCGTCTATCGTGAAAGTGTTTCCACGCTGGATGCAAGTGCTCGGTTTGGATGTGCAGCTTGCCGGAAGCGATTTGCCGCTCCGCGCACCGCCCGAAACTTATCGCTCGGTTATTGAACGTGTTAAGAACGATCCGATGGTAGTCGGTGGGTTAGTGACGACACATAAGCTGGATTTGTTGGCGGCGGCACACGATTTATTTGATGAGCTTGACCCGAATGCCGCCTTATGTGGCGAAGTCTCAGCCATCGTCAAACGAGATGGCAAGCTGTTGGGATACGCCAAAGACCCGACGGCATCCGGTAAGACATGGGAGCATTTTATTCCGACGGGGCATTTCGGACGAACGCAGGCTGATGTGTTGTGCTTTGGCTGTGGTGGTGCAGCGTTTGCCACAACGGTTTATTTAGCAGAGGCTGATGACCGACCAAAACGTATTACACTGGTGGACGTGAGCGCAGAAAGACTCGATCATGCGCGGGACATCCACCAGCGACTCACCACGGATATTCAGTTTAATTATGTCCTGAATGGCGACCCTTACATCAACGATTCTTTGATGAGTGATTTACCTGCCGGATCAGTAGTCATCAATGCGACGGGTATGGGTAAAGATTTACCGGGATCACCGATTACCACAGCCGGGATTTTCCCGTGTAACGGTTTGGTGTGGGAGTTTAACTATCGCGGTGAATTGACGTTTTTACATCAGGCCGAGCGTCAAGCGGCTTATCGTGGCTTGACGCTTGAGGACGGTTGGGTGTATTTTCTGCATGGCTGGACGCAGGTGCTGGCTGAAGTACTCGGTTTTGAGTTAACCCCTGAACTGTTCGACAAGCTGAATCGGGCAGCACAGGATTTTCGATAAGATTTTACGACTCGATTAATGACTGGAGACGACAATATGGCGCGTTTTGACCGGATGACCGTTTATAGCACGATGATGAGCGACGGGATGCTGCCGTTGTTTAACAGCCCCGATGTGGCCTTGGTGAAGGGTGTAATCGCTGCTTTGGCACGCGGGGGCAGTCATGTGATGGAATACACCAATCGCGGTGACTTCGCGTTTAATGTGTTCAGCGAACTCATTCAACATACCACCAAAACCCAACCGGATATTATCCTCGGTGTTGGCTCGGTGGAGGATGCACCGACCGCATCAGCTTATATCGCGCAAGGGGCGAATTTTATCCTCGCGCCCAATTTTAATCCTGAAGTCGCACGTTTGTGTAACCGTCGCAAGATCGCTTATGTTCCCGGCTGCGGCAGCGTCAGCGAGATTTCAAATGCTGAAGAACTCGGCGCGGAAATTGTCAAACTGTTTCCGGCGGATGCCTTGGGCGGGCCAGATTTTGTGAAAGCGATCCTCGGCCCGCGTCCGTGGACACGCATTTTGCCAACGGGCGGTGTGAGTCCTGATGAAGCCAATTTGCGGGCGTGGTTTGGGGCAGGAGCAGCTTGCGTCGGCATGGGCAGCAAACTTGTCCGTGCGGATTGGTTGAAAGATGGCAACTTCGTGGCAATAGAAGGCTTGGTGCGTGATTCATTGGCACTCATCAAGACCATACGCAGCGAAAAGGCCAAGTGACCAATCGCTAGCCTTTATGACTCTATATTCTTAAAGTTCTGTCCATTGGCTATGAAGAAGCTTGTATTTTAGCTTTCATGCGCTCAACAATGGCTTCAATTACCGTAATAGGAAAGGCCGCTAACCCCGGCACAGCGTTGTATTCCAAAACATGATATTGTCCTTCGGCAGTTTCGAGAATGTCGAGCGCCAGAAGATCCGCATTCACGCGCTGCATCATGGTTAAGGTGTAGTTGTAGACGCTTTCAGGGGCGGGGATAAGTTGAGAATCAACAATACCTGTATTGGCTTTCCAACGGCTGCCACTCCGTGCTAATGCCCAAACCTGATTGCCTACCGCTAGGCAGCGAATATCACGAACATAGTCAATAAATGGCTCAATCGTAAAGTAGTCTTTTGTGGCGAAGACCATATCCGTCATGTCTTGCCATTGTTCTAAGGTAGACAAACGCATTTTCCCATAACCCGCGTGGTAAGTACCCACTTTGATGATCGCCGGAAGTTGCATGGGCAATTGTGTCATCAAGCCGGGGCCAACTACCGCACTAAATGTGACCAGCGGTAAAGCACCTTCTTTGAGGTCATTCAACATGGTCAACCGATGAAGATCGCGCAAAAGGAGTTCGGCTGAGTTTAGGCATGGTACACCTGAAAAACGGACAAGCTCAAGAATATCACGGTGATTTGGATGCGGTTGAACAGCTCCAATGCGCCAGAGTAAGCTGTCGACTCTGATTTTAAGTCCGTTATCGTAAACCCATAGTTTCCCATCATGCAGCAGCCATTTGCTGGTCTGCAAACGCACTTGATAGACTTTATATTCGGAGAAGTAATCCGCCCAAAATTCTTCTCCATTAACGATGACAAGTGTTTCAATCATGAAAGTTTACCTTGAGCCTATCTTTCAATAGGCTCGTGACAATGTGTGTTTATATGATTACTTCGGTGGTGCGACTACGCCAATCGTCAGCAGGATATTGGCGTAGATGCGCTGCTCACCGGTGGCGATGACAAGGCAGCAGTCAGGATCGCGGGCCATATCGTAAAAGGGGAAGCGCTTGTTTTTCGTGAGTTCGAGCTTGGGCAACAATCGGCGGAAATCAGCGAAGATACTCGGTTCGTCGCCGCTGTCGGGGGTCATGACATCAGCCGCTTCGATAGGAATCGCCTCGACCAATACTTCCAAAATTTCAACCACATTGAGCTTACCCGGTGTGAAGTTGAGATAAACACGTTTAGCCGCCGGATTAGCACGGGTGACAAACGGATAGTTACCATCGGCAATTAGCACCTTGCCACCGTGACCGGAACTACCGAGCGCTTCCAAGATTTCAGGGTGAAGCAATTTTGTAGTGAGCATTCAAAAATCCTTTGCGATGAAAATAGATTGAAAATCAGTTTGGATTGAGCGGCCAATCTGCAATGCCTCGCCAAATGAGGACAATTGCAAATATAACGATAATGCCGATGACGAAATAAGTCGCACATGCGGTGAGCATAAGCGCCGCAGCAATTGATTGGGCACTGTTTCCGCTTGCGTTCTTAAAAAGAATATCACTAATGTCCAGTGACGCTGTAAAGCCCAGTAGTGCAATAATCATCAGCCCACAGGTGAGCGGTATTCTTTTGATGTATCGCTGAGGTGGCGTTCTCATTGTCAATTAGCACCTGATTGACCCAAACGTTTTTTAAGCCAGCCAATGATCCCAAAGATGAGCGAGATTGAACCGATTGCCCCCAGCAGCAGTGTTGCCACATTTTTGCCGAGGATGCTATAAATGATGGCGAGTACAAACTGCACACCTTCTGCGCCGCGCGTTTGCGTGTCGGTCGCCCCAAAAGGATCGATAAACATGACGACGGTGACAATGAGCAGGATGCCGCCGAAGAGTATCCAGACCATCGGATCGAGCGGCTTAGCGGCTTCCGCTTTGAGCTTGGCCTGACGTTCTACCTCGCGCTCAGCTTTGGTCTTACGCGGGCGTTTAGGTGTAGCTTCCGGTTCGGGCGAATCAGTCATCGTGTGATTCCTCGAATGTTATTAGATTCCCTCTTCATTCAGTTTTTCAGGAGACAACAGTTTTAAAACATATGTGGCTTTCTTCCCGTAGGGAATGGTCTCAGACCATTCCGTCCATTTCCAGTTTTTCCTTTATAACCACAAAGGTGTCGTCCTCTGAATTTGAGTTCGGGATGAATGAGTAATACTCACCCCGACAGCTCAGTTTATATTAGACTTTTACATCCCCGCATAGATGAACTTCGATGCCCATTGCGGTCAACATGGCAGCTTTGGCGGCTAAGGCTTTATCAGCCGAATCCGCATCTGTGCCGTATGCCACGTTCAAATGGTTGGCTTTGTGGCGTGCCATCATCTGGTCGCGGCTCACACCGTGCAAGACCGCGTGCATAATCGGCCACTCCGGGCTGGTGATTTTCCAGCGGCGTTCGGTTTCTTTTTGTGGCAACGCGACGACGCTTGCACGTCCCAGATCAGCGTGGAGGATACCATCCATCACATAAATACGACTCCAGACGATTTCGCCCGGTTTGCTGTTGCCTCTGAGCGTACCGCCGCCCAAACGGAAGTACATCGGCGATTGGCGCATACTGACCGCACCCGCGTAGCCATCAATAAAGTGTGAAGCGGGAGCCGCACCAGAAATCAGGAATACCCACACAAAATCATCGACACCTTTGCCCTTAAAATGTTCGCCGTAGCGTAAATCGTGCAAGGTCGTAGCCGGATCAAGCCCCATCGCGTTCCAGATACGGTTGGTGACAATCTCATCAATGGCAGCACCTTCATCGACTTCGTTGAAGTGTGGCAGCGCTTTTCCCGCGTAGAGTTTTTCGCCGGTTTCGGCATGATAAACAGGCGGGCGTTCGACATTATTAAGCAAGCCTTCAACCAAATCGGAGGCCGGAACCATATCTTTCAGACCCTGTTGATATTGGATGCCGATGGCTGCGCAGCCGTAACTATGGGCGATACGCACGGCAGCGATATACATCTTGCACTGCTCAAGGATTTGCTTGTCGGTGAGTTCGGTGGCCTCGTCTTTGCCAGTAACGAACGTCACGCCTTTCTCATCAAGCCATTGGCGAACTTTTTTGGCTTCGGCATCTTTGACCAGCCGCATCCCCGCGATCAAAGCCGACTGACTCAATCGTTCTTTGTAAATGCCAGCGGGGTTCATCAGTTCATCATCAATGATGGCGTTGTACATGCCCATGCAGCCTTCATCGAAGATGCCCATGATGGCCTTATCTTGTTTGAGTTGGGCCGCTAAAGCCTCACCAAGAGCGCGTTCGGCCTTGGGCAGTTTGTTCTTCTTGAGGTCTTGGACGTGGCTGGTATCATGCGTAATTTTGCCCGTCTTAATCCACTCACGGATACCCTTCAGGAAAAACTCGTCCTTAAAATCTTCGCTCCAAATGCTGCTGTATTTCACGCCCATCTTGGTCAGCGAGCCATTCAAGTTCAGCAGCCCAACCAATCCCGGCCATTGACCACTCCAATTGGCGACGGTCAGGATAGGGCCGCGATGCGCCCGTAAGCCAGCCAGAACATGATGGCTGTACTGCCATACCGACTCGGCCACAATTAACTTGGCATTGGGGTCGATATTTTGGAAGACATCCATACCCATGCGCTGGTTCCAGATGAATCCGTGCTTAAGTTCCGGGTCATAGGCGTGTCCGCGTTTGACCTTAATGCCTTCTTTCTTGAAGGCTGCGACGATTTGTTTTTCCATCTGTTCTTGCGCTTCCCAACCTTTCTGGTTGGCAGCGAGGCGCAAGTCACCGCTGGCGACCAAGATGGCTTCGTCATTTTTAACAGATGCAGGTTCATTCAGTTTAGGAAGGGTATAAGTAGCCATGTAATGCTCCTTTAAAGACTGCCATAGTTGAGGTGGCAGCGGGTTCATAAATAAAAAGAAGGCAGATTTTCAGCGACAAGACCTGATAGATATTGCCGTTTATCATTTATAAATCTTGATTATACGCGGCGTTGAGCGCTTCACAACCGCATGATGGTCTTATTGCGCGAAGAAGCCGAAGTCCATGAAGCTGTAACGCTGACTGCCCGTGTTAATGGTGCCATGATCTTTAAAGACAAAAACGTTCGGATCGTGACGCTTGAACTTCTTTTTCAAGCTGCTCCATTGGGATTTGCTGGGTTCGGTTTGCCCCGGTTGCAAAATAAAATAGGCCGGATCAAAGGTCACACGGAAATGATGGTCACCATATTCCACCAGTTCATGCAGATATGAATGGTCACTGTGCGAGTCCAACATCAAGACGCGGTGAACCAGAGCCATCACTTGATCACGCGAACGGGCTTTGAAGGCTGGCAGATCTTTCATGAGTATTCCTTTTGGGCAATTCCTAACCGTAGACTCATTATAGTGCAAACTAAATAGGCGAACAGGCTCACCCACTCCCTTACTAAACCATGCTATTATAAGGGCGCTTGACAACCGAGTGAGGTATAAGGAGAGGGATGGACACGCTTTTAGGAGTCTTGTCGGTATTTCTACTGGTCGCAGTCAATGGGTTTTTTGTCGCCGCAGAATTTGCGCTGGTTGGATCGCGGCGCACACGCATCACGCAGCTTGCCAGCGAAGGCAGCCGTGCCGCGAAGGTTGCCCAGAACGCGATGGATCATCTGGACAGTTATATTGCTGCTACCCAGTTGGGCATTACACTTTCGAGTTTGGGACTCGGTTGGGTGGGAGAGCCAGCCGTCGGGCATCTCATCGAGCCACTTTTAGATCATTTTATCCCGAAGGAAAGTGTTGCCACGGTTGGTTCAGCCATTTCCTTCGCCATCGCTTTCTCTCTGGTGACATTATTGCACATTGTGATGGGGGAACTCGTTCCGAAGTCCATCGCTCTACAACGGCCCGAAGCCACCGCGCTGGTGGTTGTGCGTCCAGTGCGCTGGTTTCTGTTGTTGTTCCGTCCGGTCATTCGTTTAATGAATGGCTTGGGTAATGGAATTGTTGGTTTGCTCGGTTTCGAACCATCAGGCGAACATTCATCCGTTCATTCAGCCGAAGAGTTGGAAATGTTGGTGCATTCCAGCCGCGAAGCCGGATTCCTGCAAGAGAGTGAAGAGGTTTTGCTGCGGCGCGTGTTCGACTTCAGCGACATTACGGTCGAAGAAATTATGCAGCCGCGCGTAAACGTACAAGGGATCGCCAGCGACGCGCCCTTTTCAACGATTTTAGAGATGGTCATTTCCAATAAACACTCTCGTTATCCCGTTTACCAAGAGAAAATTGATAACGTGGTTGGGATGCTCCTCGCCAAAGACTTGTTGGATGTGGTCATACGATATCCAGCACTGCTGACGGATCGTACGCAAATCGCCAACCTCAAACCCTATTTGCGTGATCCGATATTTGTGCCGCAAACTTTGGGCGTGGATATTTTGTTAGAGCGGATGCAGGAAACCAAAACGCACTTGGCCGTTGTCATTGATGAATACGGTGGTATGGCTGGTGTAGCCACGATGGAAGACATCATCGAGCAGCTAGTGGGCGAAGTGCAGGACGAATACGACGACGAGGAAGAGGACACGCACACCGAAGGCAACGAAATTGTCGTTGATGGTTTGATGAGCTTGAACGAAGCCATCGAGCGCTTTGGGAAACCGGAAGGCGAACCTGTTTCGACGACCTTGGGCGGTTATGTGGCTGAAGTCTTAGATCGTATTCCTGAACACAACGATACGGTGCCATTTGCTAAGTATGATGTATCAGTGGAAGAAATGGACGGTATGCGTGTGGCGAAACTCCGGTTTATCAAACGCCCCGCGCCACCCTCGGCTGAATCGGATGCTGCACCCGAAAGCCAGCCTGCAAATTCTGAAATCTGATGCCGGGTGTATAATGCGGCAGTTATTGCACATGCGGAGTTCGGATTTCATGCGTCTAGTATTGCCTTTTATGACGGTCATTGCCTTATCAATGTGTGTGGCCTGTGGTCCGGCGGTTGCCCAATCGGTGGCTGCCACCACCGAAGCCACCATTGAATTGACGGTTACGCCGCCGCCCACCTTGACGATGGCTGAAGCCACACCCGAAGCCACCAGCAGCACATCACCCACCTTGCATGTCTGGTGGCCGGATGCACTTTCCCCGACCAGCAACCAGAAGGCCACCCTCACCTTAGCTGATAATGTGGATACCTTTCGAGCGACCATTCCCGATCTGTCGATTGAAATGCGTCTGAAAAAGGCGCAAGACTCCGGCGGCATTATTGATACTCTGGAAACCGCTTATGCCGTTGCCCCGGACGCTTTGCCGGATATTACGCTGCTGCGACGTAGTGATTTGTTGGCGGCGGTTGATGCCGGTTATATTCAGCCGATGCAAGGGCAGGTGACTTCAGCCGTTTTAGGTGATTTATATCCGGCTGCCTTGGATTTGGGTCGTGTGGATGGGACGCTATACGGTCTGGCCTACGCGTTGGATGTCGAGCAAATTGCTTACCGTCCGGTAGTATTGAACGGGAATTTCGCCCGCTTTGCTGATGTCCTCAAAGATAAACAAAAGTTTGTTTTTCCGGCAGGTGTGACTGAAGGCTTAAGCGATGCCTTTTTTCTACAGTACCTTTCGGCGGGTGGAACAATCAACGAATTGGCGCAGGGCTTACCCAATTCCACCGCGCTCCTTACCGTGCTGAACTTTTATAAACAGGCGGTTGATGCGGGCATCATTGACCGCAGTGTGCTGGATTACGCCCAACCTGAAGATTACCTATTCCAACTGGCACAGGGCAAATTTGATGCTGGCCTCATCACATCCACGCAATATTTGAATTTACTGTCCAGTGGACAATCTTTTGAGGCCGCACCTATTCCCTTAGCCAATGGCGAACCCTCAACGGTAGTTAATGGTTGGATGTGGGTGGTCGTCACCAAGGATAAAGATAAACAAGCCTTAGCCTTACGCTTCATTGAATGGATGTCGGATGCGAACCGCTTAGCGACCTACAGCCGCGTCATTAATATGCTGCCAGCCCGTCGAGCAGCCATGCGTTCATGGGATACCGGTGCATATACCGAGTTGGCGAGTCGTCTGTTGGCAAACGCGAACTTACCACTGTCCACGGGCGATTCGGGGATACTACGGGCGATGGAAAATGCGCTGGCTGCGGTCATATCAGGCCAGCGAACACCTGAGGAAGCCGTTAGCGATGTGGTTGAGCAGGGGAAGAAACCCTAAGCTTTAGCTATTTGACTCCCGCATTCAACAGCGCGGCTTTGAGCATATCCAACTTGATCGGCTTCATCAGATAACCGGTCGCACCGGCATCGGTGGCTTCGGCGGTCATCGGCGGAAAGTGCGCCGAAATCATAATGATCGGTGTGGTTTTGGTGGCCTCGTTTAAGCGCAGTTTACGGCAAATCTCCAGACCGTTATCATCCGGCAGCATGATGTCAAGCAGCACCAAATCCGGCTCTTCATAAGCCAGCTTATCCCATGTTTGGCGGGCGGAGAGTGCCGTGATCGCCTGATGCCCGATCAGCTTGAGAAATGTGCTGAGCATCTCACACGTTAATTGTTCGTCATCAACAACTAGAATTTTTGCCATACAAACGTACATCCTTGAAGCGAAAAACGCCGGATAGAGTGTAATAAAAAGTGTTATGGGCCGCAGCAGGACATAAGTCAGCTTCAATGAACGGGAACTATTCCCGAAAAGAGCTGTTATGCCTTCAACTTCTTTTCGTAAAGACGATGTGTTTTGTAAACCGTCGAGCCAAAGCTCAACGCAATACTAACCATGTTTTCGTTGACTTCCAATATCCATCCCGCGTCTGAGTGCTGGATTTGAGGCGCGTTAAGGAGTGACATCAACACATAATAATATAGCACCGCATCCACGCCCTTGTTGCGAAAGGATTCTTTCACACCCATCAAGGGAATGCGGGCGGTGTCGATAATTGGACGGATTTTCCAGTACCATGCCGCACGCAGCAGGGATACGAACTCCGGCACACCGGGGCGCGGGTTGGCGGCTTTCAATACTTGGTTGAAGTCCGGTACGCCCATCACGAAGCCCGCTGGTTGACCGTCAACCTCGGCAAAGAAAGCGAAACGTTCATCAAAGAATTGGCCTAAGCTGGTGACCATACCATCGAGTTCTTTGGGTGTCATGGGCGTAAAGCCCCAATTTTTATCCCACGCGGCATTATAAAGCTCTTTAAACAGGTTGAACTCTTCTTTCAACCGCTTGCTATCAATCTGCCGCACCGTGATTTTATTGCGCTTCATCACGGCTTTGGTCAGCCGTTCCAGACGTTCGCCTGTCGCATGTTCCGCTGCACCTTGTCGGCTGAGTTCGAAACTGAACAGATCCATTGACTTGCTGAAGCCAGCCCCTTCAATCAACGTTTTGTAGTAGGGCAGGTTATAGGGCATCAGCAGCACCGGACGCGTATAGCCCTCCACCAGCACACCCACATCTTCATGTGTGGTAAAGGTTTGCGGCCCTCGGATAGCATCATAACCTTTAGCTTTGACCCATTCGGTCGCCGTATTCAGTAAGGCCGTGGCGACTTCTTGGTCATCAAAGACTTCGAACGCCCCGAACCAACCAACGTGTTCTTTGTGATATTCGTTATTACGGTGGTTGATGTAGGCCGCAATCGTGCCGACGATTTTATCCCCGCGCCATGCCGCGAAGTAATCACCTTCCATGTATTCCCAGCTTGGATTTTTCTTTTTATCCAACTGGTCACGCCGCATCGACAGCAGTGGCGGAACCCAGTTGGGATCGTTTTTGTAGATCGTCCACGGAAACTCAAAGAACGCTTTGAAATCCGCCGCGTTTTCAACTTTGCGAACCGTTACCGTTTGTGACATACAACATTTTCCAATCTCAGATTTGGATAATCAAGCACGGATAGTGGTCATCGGGTAAGCGATAGCGTATTTTTTTACCCTTATAAATAACCACGATTGTAGGGACAGGATTTATCCTGTCCGGTATTTGTATAGCATATCATCACGTAGTATTCAACCACTACTCAATCACGTATGGAATAGGTGATTGAGGCGTGTTAGTGACGCGGTTGATAATATTACTCTCTTTTACCACCGCCGCAAGAAATTGCCTTGACAGTCTGCCGCCGCTTTGCTACCATTCACCCCATCTTCCGCAGTAGCTCAACGGCAGAGCAACCGGCTGTTAACCGGTAGGTTCCTGGTTCGAATCCAGGCTGCGGAGCAACCGAACGCCCTGCTCTCATGCGGGGCGTTTTCGATTCTAAATCAATTTATTTAAAAGGACTTTGACAGTAATATGGTCGCTGCTTCCAATACCCTCGCATTCTGGCAAAATCCTGTTGGCGTAAATATTCCCAACGATCCCTTAAAATTTTTGTATATCACTGATGAAGCTGAACATATGATGGTGTCATGGTTGGCGCACCGCGTCTTTGAATATCAACAAAAATATGTAGGCACCGAACGCCAATTTACCAAAATGATTATGATCACGATGGGCGCGTTGTTACCCGGTGTGCTGCTTCAGGATTACATCACCCACTGCGCCACGCCGGATATGCCCCATATTGAGTTTGGTACGTTTGGTGTGAAGTGCTATCTAGGGCCGGGGCAGCCGCTTCAGCATCCCGAAATTGTCCAACCACTTTCAATTGATGTGCATGGTCATACTGTCGGCATGGTCGAGGATTTGATCGATCTAGGCGGGACAGCCCGCTTCGTCCGCAATACACTGACATCCGAAAAATATGGCGCTCGTGATGTGGTGACGATTGCGCCTTATCGCAAAAGTGCCGCTGCCACAGATGACATGGAGTCGATCACCTTTGGCCTGATTCCGCATGACACATGGGTGATCACGCCGCGCGAACGGGTCGAAACGATGGTCAAGCGTGTACCGTTCTGGGCATCACAGGGCGCTGACCGTGCCACTTGCATCACTAACTTGCGTCGCATCGGCTATCCACAGTACATTTTAGATGACTGGTTCGACACCGCTTGGATGAGGGTAGACATTTGAGCGGAATATAGCTGAGTATTGAATGATTATTAGAGTGTTTGGACGGGACAATGAATGAAAAGTCTGTATTTACAGCACCTAATGATCTTAATATTCCTATTTGGCGGTATATGGGATTTACTAAATTTGTATCTATGCTTCAAAATCAAGGTTTATATTTCTCTAGGTCCGATAAATTAGGGGATCATTTTGAGGGATTTTACCCACAAGGCACAGAAGATGCACATCGTGGGACTAGAGAAATCATAGGTGAAAGTTTTGGGAAATTAGCGATTAACTATCTGAAAAACCTGGATAGAAGACGCGTTGAAATAGCTCAGAAATATGTTATGGTAAATTGCTGGCATATGAATAAAAATGAATCCGCCGCAATGTGGAAAATTTATGGTGTTTCGAATGAAGCTGTAGCAATTAGATCAAGTTATTCCTCTTTGCGTAGATGTTTAGATTCGTCAATTGATATCAGTACCGTTGATTACGTTAGTGATAAGGAATTCATTTCGGAGTATACGGGTTCTCCAGAACAAAGAGTTTTCATCCCGTTTGTGCATAAAAGAGAATATTTTAGTTACGAGCAAGAATTACGGGCTATTTTCTCGGAATTATCACAAGACGAAAAAATAAGCGACCTAGGAAATCCAAAAGTCAAAATTATAACTGTTCCTCGCGATGATGGTGTTTGGCAAACCGCTGATTTGAATTTGTTAATTGATGCTGTATTTGTTGCTCCTACTGCTCCTGTTTGGTTTAAGGATCTAGTACATCAAGTTAGTGATAAATTCGGCTTGAACAAAGCTCCAATTCAATCATCATTAGATAAAATAACTCATCAATGAAGTGTCGAACAGAGAGGGACATTTTGTTGACAATGTAGACTATAACAGTAGTTTGTTTAACACTGATTTTATGGATAAATGGTTCGATAACGTATCGTAAAAGTAGAACCTAGACCAATGACTCCATATCACTATGAACAGGTACGGCCACCCGCCGCGCTATCAAATACAATTGAATGTTTTTGGCGCTTGCTTATGCCCACGTCTCCACCGCCTGACGAAATGTTGTCAGCCGAGGGGCGCGCCGAAATTCTGTTTCAATTTGAGGGTCATTCGCAAGCCATCAGCCCCACCTCAAATACACCCTTTGCCTGTACGTCCAGTTGGATTGTCCGTCCGTATGCCCATGCGCTGCGGGTGCAGCAGGTCGGCGTGAGCGCCTCGGCTATGATCGGTGTGCGCTTTGTTCCCGGCGGTTGGGCGGCCTTTCAGCGTAATACAGATGACCATGCCCACCCCTTAATCCTACTGAGCGATTTCTACGCGCCAATGGACGTTCGTATCTTGGAAGAGCAGCTCTATGACACGCTCTATACATCCCATTGGACAGACCCACTCATTCGTTATTTTACGTGTCACTTGAATGCCCCGCTTCATTCCGAACGTATGGCTTATGCAGCACAGCATTTGCTACGGCAGGAGATCAGCATTTCGACACTGGCTCGTCAGGTCAATCTGAGCGAACGTCAATTCTCACGCGTATTCCGTAATCTTGTTGGTTTGGCACCGAAGCAGTTCGAGCGTGTGGCGCGGATACATCGTGTACTCTATTCACCGGATTACACGGTCAATGCCCTAACGCTTCAGCAAATGGCTGTCCGTCATGGCTATCATGACGCAGCACATCTCACGCATGAGTTTCAGAATTTGGTGGGAACATCCCCTGCACAATATTTTTCGAAAATCCACGCCCTCATCGCCCAAAAGAATTTGAAAGATGGCCGATTTTTACAAAGTGAATAGGGTATAAAGAGGCTGTCGATTCAATCAATCTAAGGAGTCATTCAGCATGAATATTAAAAACATCGATCTAGTTGCCGTTCCAGTGACGGATCAAGACGCTTCGCTCAAGTTTTACACAGAAAAACTGGGCTTCGAGGTGCGTCTGAATATCCCACATTTTGAAAACCCATCCATACGTTGGATGCAGCTTGCACCTTCAGGCGCTGCGACCAGTATGGTATTGGCACCGTGGGTTAAACCGGAGAACTTTATCACCTTTATTCTTGAAACCAGCAGTATCGAGGCTGATTACGCCGAACTCAAAGCGAAAGGTGTCAATTTGGCGCCGCTAGTGACGCAGCCTTGGGGAACCTCTGCCATGATTACCGACCCTGATGGCAACCAACTGCTGCTGCAACAAAGTACTGCGTTGCCGAAATGAGGTAGCACCATACTAAACGGTGGCAGTGAATTTCACCCTTCCTCAAAGGCATTTTCGTAGGGATGCAGCGTGCTGCGTCCGGTATTTCTTCCCTCCCTGTGTTTTGGGGAGGGGCTGGGTCTTTCAGGGGTAGATATCCATTAATTCGATCAAAACAGCATCATTTTTGCCCTCTGTTTGATGGATAAAATGCGGTTAATCAGTCATTCAGTCCCGTTTAAGGCTTGTCCGGTATTGTTTTACACAAATGCCTACAAGATTCGTACTTCTTTAGCCCAA